>DASXGF010000294.1:0-2708 GCA_036489275.1 Myxococcaceae bacterium
GGCCCAGCTGGGCGCGAGGAGCCTGGACGAGATCATCGGCCGGCGCGAGCTGCTGCGTCGCCGCCAGGAGGTAGGCCACTGGAAGGCGCGGCGCCTCGACCTCGGCCCGATGCTGGTGACCCCCCGGGCGCCAGTGGACGCGCCCCGGCACTGTCTCCAGATCCAGAAGAAGGACGTGTCGGATCACCTCGACCGGGCCCTCCTCCAGCGCGCGCGGACGACGCTCGAGGGCGGCCCTCCGAGCCTCATCGTCCTCCCGGTGCGCAACGCCCACCGCGCGGTCGGGGCGATGCTCTCCGGAGAGGTCGCCCGGCTCCGCGGGGCGGCCGGGCTGCCGGACGACAGCATCCGCGTGCGGCTGCAGGGCTCGGCAGGGCAGAGCTTCGGAGCGTTCCTCGCCGCGGGCATCACGCTCGAGCTCGAGGGCGACGCCAACGACTACGTGGGCAAGGGCCTCTCGGGCGGGCGGGTCATCGTCCGTCCCCCGGCGGGCACCCGCTTCCCTCCGGAGGAGAACGTCATCATCGGCAACACCGTCCTCTACGGCGCCACCGGCGGCGAGCTGTACGCCTCGGGCCTCGCCGGAGAGCGCTTCGCCGTCCGGAACAGCGGCGCCTCCGCGGTCGTCGAGGGCGTGGGCGACCACGGCTGCGAGTACATGACCGGCGGCGTGGTGGTCGTGCTCGGGCCGACCGGGCGCAACTTCGGAGCGGGCATGAGCGGCGGGATGGCCTTCGTGCTCGACCGCGAGCGGCGCTTCCGCGACCGCTGCAACGGCGACATGGTTGAGCTCGAGTCGCTGGTGGACGAGTCGGACATCTGGCTCGTCTACGGGCTGGTGGAGAACCATCTCCGGCACACCGGGAGCCCCGTGGCGCGGCGGGTGCTCGACCACTGGACGCACCTCGTCCCTCAGTTCGTGAAGGTGATGCCCACCGACTACAAGCGCGTGCTCCAGGCGCGGCGCTCGGCGCAGAGACCGGCGACGAACGTCCCCGCGCGTCCCAGGCTCCGGGCGGTGGAGGGCTGATGGGCAAGACCACCGGCTTCCTCGAGTGGCAGCGCGAGGCGCCCCCGAAGCGTCCGAAGTCCGAGCGGGTCCACGACGCGCGGGAGTTCATCCTCCCGCAGCCCGTGGAACAGAGCCGCCAGCAGGCCGGCCGCTGCATGGACTGCGGCATCCCCTTCTGTCACCAGGGCTGTCCGCTGGGGAACCTCATCCCCGACTTCAACGACCTCGTGTGGCGCGGCCGCTGGGAGGAGGCCTGGGCGACGCTCTCCTCCACCAACGAGTTCCCGGAGTTCACGGGACGGCTCTGCCCCGCGCCCTGCGAGGCCGCGTGCGTGCTGGCCATCGATCAGGCCGCAGTGACCATCGAGCAGATCGAGAAGGAGATCGCCGACCGGGCCTTCCGCGAGGGCTGGGTCCGCCCGCGACCTCCGGCCTCGCGCACCGGCCGGACCGTGGCGGTGGTGGGCAGCGGTCCGGCGGGGCTGTCCGCGGCGGCGGCGCTCAACCGCGTGGGGCACACCGTCACCGTCTACGAGCGCGCCCCCACGCCGGGCGGGTTGCTCCGCTGGGGAATCCCCGACTTCAAGCTGGAGAAGTCGCTGGTCGAGCGACGCCTCACGCTGCTCGAGGCCGAGGGCGTGACCTTCCGCTGCGGGGTGGACGTCGGCGTGTCTCCGGGCTTCGACCAGCTCGCCGCCGAGCACGACGCGGTGGTGCTAGCGCTCGGCGCCCGGCGGCCGCGTGACCTCGCCGTCCCCGGCCGCGAACTGCCAGGCGTCGTCTGGGCCATGGACTACCTCGAGGCGCAGAACCGCCACGCGGGCGGCGCACGGCTCCCGCCCGAGCTCTCGGCGCACGGCAAGCGGGTGGTCATCCTCGGGGGTGGAGACACCGGCTCGGACTGCCTCGGGACCGCGCACCGGCAGGGCGCCGCCCACGTCGAGCAGATCGAGCTGCTGCCTGCGCCACCGCAGATCCGCGCGCCAGGGAACTGGTGGCCGGACTGGCCGCTCGTGTTCCGCACCTCGTCCAGCCAGGAGGAGGGAGGCGGACGCGAGTTCGCCCTCTCCACCACGCGGCTCATCGGCCGGAACGGCTGGCTCGCGGAGATGGAGCTCGCCCGCGTACGGATGGAGAGGGACGAGAACGGCCGGGGCCGCATCGTGACCGTGCCGGGGAGCGAGAGCACGCGGCAGGTCGATCTGCTCGTGCTCGCCATGGGCTTCCTCGGCCCGGAGACGGCGGCGCTCGAGTCGCAGCTCGGCCTCGCCCTCGACTCCCGGGGCAACGTGCGCGTCGACGGTCGCTTCCGCACCTCGCGACCGGGCATCTGGGCGGTGGGCGACGCGCGTCGCGGGGCGAGCCTCATCGTCTGGGCCATCTCCGACGGTCGCGAGGCAGCGCGCGACCTCGACTCTGTGCTGACGGGCGTCTCGTCGCGGCTTCCCACGCGCGGGGCCGACGCACCGTTCAACGCGGCGGGCTGACGCCTCGCCACGTGGTGGCATCAGGACTCGCGGGGACACCGCGCGCACGCCTCGTTGCGGGCCTGGCTCAAGGTCAACATTCGCTGACTCGTGCAGTGAGTAACGCTGGCGATTTCCACTCGACTGGCGCCTACCGTCCGCCGCCTGACCCACGTTGAACAAGGGCGCGCCAATCACGAACGTGCGCGGCGGCCCGCTGCACTCACCCG
>DASXGF010000296.1:0-3595 GCA_036489275.1 Myxococcaceae bacterium
CACGCCTCGCCGGTCTCCAGCTTCGAGGGCATCCCCAGCTTCCTGGGCATCGTCCTCGGGCGCGATGTCCTCGACTGGCAGTCGGTCCGGCTCGGCTTCGCGGTGGTGACCCCGATCCACTGGGACCAGTCCGCCATCGCGAGCGCCATGCCCCAGCCCGACCAGCGCGCCTCGTACACCGTCCACTCGAGCTTCACGACGGTGGTGCCGAGCTTCTCCGTCGGGTGGGCGGTCTCGTCCTCGATCCGGCTCGGCGCCTCGATCGAGTTCCCGTACACCAGCCTCTCCGACGAGGGAGAGCTCTCCGGCGAGCTCACCACCGCCACCTCGAGCCAGGGGGGCATCCAGAACGTCGCGGTGGGCGGCTCCACCCTCGACGTGGTCGGCGTGGTGGGCGCGCAGTGGACCGCGCTGCCCTGGCTCCAGCTCGGGCTCCTCTTCCGCACACCGGGACTGAAGATCCTCTCCAGCGGCGCCGTGGATTTCGAGTCGCTGACCGCCGAGAGCGGAGGAAGCCGCCACGTCTACTTCAACGACCCGAACGCGAGCTTCGAGTTCCGGATCCCGATGGAGGTCTCGCTCGGCGCGGCGGTCAACGTGGGTCCGGTGGAGCTCGAGGCGGACCTCCGCTGGCACGACGGGACCCACACCTACGCGCTCTTCTCCTCCAACAGCCTGGGCCGCACCGTGGACACGAGCTCCGGAGCGCCGGTGGTGAGCACCTTCGGCTTCGGCGGCGTGCCCTACCGCGCCCGGCCGGTCCTGAACGCGAGCTTCGGGGTGCACGTGACGCTGAATCCGTCGCTCTACCTCAGCGGCGGCGTCTACCTCGACCAGAGCCCGGTGGAGATCCTCGCCCAGGGCTTCCGGCGCGTGGACCTGGTCGGCTTCCGCACCGGCGTCGGGTTCCAGGTGGGCAAGCTCGGCGCGTCCCTGGGCGTCGGCTGGGAACACGGAAAGGGGGTCGCCGATCTGACCCCGGACACGGTCCCCTCGCAGCACGAGGAGCTGACCCTCGACACCTTCACCGTGCTCTTCTCGGTGTCCTACAAGTTCTAGGCCAGCCGCTCGCGAGGCGCCGCGCCCCATGAGACGCTCGCATCGGCGCTAAAACCCCGCGGCAACGCCGCTCCGGCGCCCCGCTGCTAGGATTGCTGCACCGTGTCAAATGCCTCGAACACCGTCTTCCGCGCCGAGCCGGACCCGGAGTGGCGGACCCGCTGGGCGCGCCTGCTGACCACGCCGGAGCAGGCGGTCCGGGCGCTGCGGCCCGGGCGGCGCATCCTCGTTGGATCCGCGGCGGCCGAGCCCACGCGGCTGGTGCAGGCGATGGTGGACTCGGCGTGGCAGCTCTCGGACAACGAGCTGGTCCACCTCATGACGCTCGGGCCAGCGCCCTACACCGCGGCAGCCTGCGAGGGGCGGTTCCGGCACAACGCGTTCTTCATCGGCGAGAACGTCCGGGAGGCGGTGCGCGACGGCCGCGCCGACTTCACCCCCGTCTTCCTCTCGGAGATTCCTCATCTCCTTCGGTCCAGCCGTCTTCCCGTCGATGCGGCGCTCGTCCAGGTGAGCCCGCCCGACGCGCACGGGATGGTGTCGCTCGGGGTCTCGGTGGACATCGTCCGGACCGCGGTGGACTCGGCGCGCCTCGTGCTCGCCGAGGTCAACCCCCGGATGCCGCGCACGCCTGGCGACACCCTGCTCGACATCCGCCGGTGCAAGCACGTGGTGGCAGTGGACGACCCGCTCCCCGAGCGCGAGCCCGTCGTGTCCACCGACGTGAGCCGGGCCATCGGCGAGCTGGTGGCGGACCTCGTCCCCGACGCAGCGACCCTCCAGATTGGCATCGGCGAGCTGCCCGCCGCGGTTCTCTCCTCGCTGCGCAACCACCGCGACCTGGGCATCCACACCGAGATGTTGTCCGACGGGGTGATGGAGCTCGCGAAGCTCGGGGTCGTCAACGGGCTGCGGAAGACGCTCGCCCCGGGAAAGATGGTGGCCAGCTTCCTCCTCGGGAGCGGGGCGCTCTACCGCTGGGCGCACGAGAACCCGGACCTCGAGCTCCGGGGGAGCGACTGGGTCAACGACCCGTACGTCATCTCCCAGAACATCCGGATGGTGTCGATCAACACCGCGCTGGAGGTGGACCTCACCGGCCAGGTGGCGGCGGACACGCTCGACGGCGGCTTCTACTCGGGCATCGGCGGGCAGGTGGACTTCGTCCGCGGCGCCTCGCGGAGCTCCGGTGGACGCGCGCTCATCGTCCTGCCGTCACTCGCCCGAGGAGGGACGGTGAGCCGCATCCAGCCCACGCTGCGCGAGGGCTCGGCGGTGGTGACTAGCCGCGGCGACGTGCGCTTCGTGGTCACCGAGTACGGAGTGGCGGACCTGTGGGGCAAGTCGATCCGAGAGCGGGCCCTGGCGCTCACCGCCATCGCCCACCCGGACCACCGGGCGGACCTGCTCGCCGCGGCCAAGCAGCGCCGCTGGGTGTTCCCCGACCAGGCCGTGCCGCGGCCTCCGCTCGACGTCCGCTGCTGGGAGGAGAAGCTCCGCGACGGGCGGGAGATCCGGGTGCGTGCCGCGCGGCTCACCGACGAGGCGCGCGTGCAGGAGCTGCTGTACGGGCTGTCGCCGGAGTCGGTGTACTCGCGCTTCCACCATCTGAGAACGCGGTACCCGCGCGACGAGGTGCAGGCGCTGCTCGATGCCGACCCGCAGCGCGGTTGCGCCTTCGTCGCCGAGCTGCCGGAGGACGGGACGATCATCGGTCTCACCCGCTACGACCTGGATCCGGTCAGCGGCATCGGCGAGCTGGGCATCGTCATCGCCGACGCGTGGCAGCGAAAGGGCGTGGGCGGCGCGCTGATGCGGCGGATGGTCGAGGTGGGACGGGCCAACGGCCTCAAGGGCCTCCGGGCGGACGTGCTGGCGGTGAACTCGGCGATGATCTCCCTGCTCCGCAGCGTGGGCGCCGACGAGGTGCCGCCCCCCGACGCGGGGGTGGTGGACGTCGAGTTCCGCTTCAAGGAATTCCAGCCCCGCGCTCCGGCGGCGACGGCCCCGGCGGGCGCCACCGAGCCGGCGGGAGTCAGCCAGCCACCGCGGCCCCAGCCGGTGCGCTGACCGGGGCCGGATCCGCCCACAGCCCGAGGAGGACCAGCACCACGGTCTGGAGGATCCAGCTCGCGGCCAGCGCGGTGGCGGGCGGCGGCGGGGCGCCGCCGAGCTGCCCGACGGCCTGGACGACGGCGAGGAGGACCAGGACGGCCAGGAGCACCCCGCGCCGGACAGGCGGCAGATCCCGGCGCGAGCGGAGGAAGAGCACGACCCCGCCGGTCACCAGGAAAAGCTCGAGCGCGAGGGCCCAGGGCATCGCCCGCCACAGGCCGAGGCCGACGTGAGGGAAGTCCTCTCCGAGCAGCGGGAGGCCCCGGACGTGCTCCACGGCATCGCAGACGAAGTGGGAGAGGACGGCGGCGAAGGCGATCCACGCCGCCGGCGGGCCCCGGCCGAGCAGGAGCCACCCGGCGGCGGCCAGCGCGGCGGTGAGGCCGGACCAGATCACCGTGTTCAGGAGCCCGTGCGAGTA
>DASXGF010000316.1:0-4197 GCA_036489275.1 Myxococcaceae bacterium
GCCGCCGACAACTCGCTCCGGCAGAAGATCTTCGCCGTGATGAAGAAGCACCTCGATGTCGACGAGGAGATCGATCGCGAGGCCCGCGCCCGCCTGAAGCATCTCCAGGAAGGCACGAGCGCGTTCGACATCGAGTACAACAAGACCGTCGAGCAGATCCGCCGCGCCCGCGGCCTCATCTGATCCACGCCCGGGCACGGGCTCGGCCCTCCGCCCGCCCGGCGCACAGCCTCTGACCGCTCCGTCGCGCTGCTGTTCGCCGGTCGGCGTTCGCCCTGCCGCCCCGCGGGCCACTGTCTAGCTTCCCCGGACACACCGTCCGGGGGTGCCATGCCCGCCGTCTCGCTCCTCGTCCTCACCGTCCTCGCCCAGCCCGTCGCGCACCGGGTCGAGGTCGCCGACCGCGACGGGGAGGTGTTCTTGTCCGCCGGAGCGCTGGGCAGCGACCTCTGGGAGCGCGGCCGCGGAGACGCCCATCTCGAGGCCCGCCGGTCCTCCGATGGCGAAGTGTCCGCCGAGCTCACCCTCTCGCTGCTGCGGGGCGCGGAACGCTGGACCGTCGAGCTGTCCAGGCTCCGGCCGGGCGGCATCGTCCTCGACGCCGATCTCGCTGGCCCGGGAGGGCTGGTCCACGCCGCTGTCGCCCTCGGGGGGACGGCGCGGGTCACCCGGGCCGGTGAGGTGATCAGCGACACGGCCGCGGTGCGCGTGGTCGCCCTCACCACCGGCTACCACGCCGACGACGGCACCTTCCGGACGCTCCGCGCCGGGCGGAGCGGTGACCTCGAGCTGCTGGTCTCGGTGGACTGGCTTCCGGGAGGAGGGACGCTCGAGCTCGGCGTGGAGCACCCGGAGATCCGCATCGACGGCCGCTCCGTCTGGGCCGCGCCTCTCGCCGACGCCACCGCTCCGCCGTGGCCGGGCGCCTCCCGCGAGGGCCCCGGCGTTGGCGGCGCGGGCAGCAGCAACCCGGCCCCCTACGGTCCCGTGCCTCCGCTCTCGCCGCCGAGCAGTCAGGCAGGCTCGTCGAGCGGGACGGCGCTCCCCACGACACCTCCGCCCGCGAACGCGGCACCGGCCGGGCCACTCCCGGCGACGCCCGCGCCGGCGAACACCGGTCCCGCGGCCTCGCTCCCGCAGGCACCGGCGCCTGCAAATGCGGGCGCGGCGACGCCCCTGCCTGCGACACCGACCCCGCCGATGGACGCGCCGGTCCTTCCGCAGGCTCCCGCGCCTGGAAACTCCGGGCCCGCGCTTCCGCTCCCGGGCACGCCGGCCCCGGCGAACTCGGCCCCGGCGCTCCCGCTCCCGGCGACGCCCGCGCCCTTGCACGGCAGGACCGACCCACCCGGGCCGACATGGTTCCCGGCTCCGCTGCCGCCCTCGCCGGTGCCGGACACGCCGTCTCGCGAGATCGATCGACCGCGGTTGGCGCGCGCCGGCTCGAAAATTGACCCGTCAGGCCAGGCGTCTACCGTTCCGGTCCGTGTCCAGCTCCGAGCTTGCGCCCTCGACCTCTCCCGGCACGTCCCTCGAATCGCTATCGCAGACCGCGGCTGACGCCCTCCGCCGCGCGCTGTCCTCGTCCACTTGCGGCGGAGTGCTCTCCACGCAGGTCGAGGAGGATCTCCGCTCGGCGCTCGTGGGGCTCGAGGCCCTGCACTCGCATCTCGAGGAGCTGGTCTCCACGCTGCTCGCCCCGCGACCGACGCCGCTCGCGCTGGTCGAGGCCGCCGACGACTCGCACGCCCAGGCGGCGCTCGTGGCGCTCGAGGAGACGCTGACCTCGCTCCGCCGCCGCCTCGGTCAGGCCGCGGCGCAGCTCCGCGTCCGCCCCGAGCCGGCCTAGCGTCGAGCAGCGCAGCGCTCGAGCACATTGCGCGGCTGCGCTGACCACTGTGCAGCAGCCGCCGTGGGCCCAACGACGGTGCGCATCGGAGATCCGCGCCGTGGATCCGCGCGCGGCTGCCGTGACTCAGAGGCCAGCGAACGCGAGGCCAAGCCGCGCCACGCCGCCCAGCACCAGCAACCACACCGGATTCACCTCGAACCGCACCGCGGTGAGCGCAGTCGCCGCTGCGATCCCCACCTCGACCTTCGCGTCGAAGCTGCCTCCGAGGGTGATCGCCGCCGCGGCCATCAAGCCCACCACCGCCGGGGTCAGCCCGCGGAGCGCCGCCCGCACCCACCGCCGCGACCGCACCCGATCGAGCCACGTCCCGAGCAGACCCACCAGCGCGAACGGGCCGGCGAAGATGGCCACCGTCGCCACGCTCGCCCCGAGCCAGCCGTGCTGCAGGTACCCGATGAACGTCGCCATCAGCAGCACCGGGCCGGGGGTGATCTTCCCGATGGCCACCGCATCCGCGAACTGACGATCGGTGATCCAGTTGTGCGCGTGCACCATCTGGCGGAGGTGGGGAATGATCGCGAACCCTCCGCCGTACGCGCCGAGGCCGGTCCGGAAGTACACCACCGCCATCTCGATCAGCTTCGCGTCGAGACCCGTCGCGTAGATCACCGCCGCGACCACCCCGAGCGTCCCGAGGATGATCGGCACGTGAAGGGTGGTCGTGGTCTCGCTGTCCTCGTCCGAGGAGGGTGGCGACCCAGGTGGAGCGGGACGCCCGTCGGACTTCGGCGCATCGAGCAGCGCACCGTCCTCGGGGAGCGCCACCGGTGACCGCCGGCCGACCAGCCCCCGCGCACGGGCCAGCGCCCGCCTCGCTCCGAGATCCACCGCGAGGCCGGAGCAGATCGCGAGCAGCACCACTTCCGCCGGAGACGCGCTCCCCACCGCGGAGAGCAGCAGCGCTCCGGCCGCGACGCCCATCTGCCAGAGCTGGTTCACGCCGGTGCGCACCATCTTCAGCGTGATGGCGCAGATGATTCCGACCACTGCCGCGTTGAACCCCGCCAGGAGCCGGTCCGCCGACGGCACCGTGCCGAACCGCGCGTAGACCCAGGACAGCGCGCCCACCGCCAGAACGCCGGGCAGCACGAACCCGACGTAGCCGGCGAGCGCGCCCGCCCAGCCGCCGAAGCGCATCCCGATGTAGGCCAGCGCGTTGGCCGCGGCCCCGCCCGGCAGCATCTGCGACACGGTCATCGTGTTCGAGAACTCCCGCTGCGTGAGCCAGCCCCGCTTCTTCACCACCTCGCCGTCGATCTGCGACAGCACGCTGATGCCGCCCCCGAAGCCCACGCAGCCCAGCCAGAACGCGGTGGTGAACAGGTCTCGCCGAGAGGGTCGTTCGCGGGTGGTGGAGCGCGCGGTGGCCCGTCGGAGCCATTCCGCGGTGCTGCCGAGGACACTGCTCATGGGAGCACTGACGACTTTAGCGCGACGGCGATTCTGTGCGAGTCCCGCCCGGAACGGCGCCCCCGGTCGAGTGCCCGGTGGGCACAGCGTCCGGAGCCGCAGCGTCGAGCAGTGCACCATGGACCTCCGCCCAGGTCGCACCGTCCTCGGTGATCTCCCACCCACTCCGGGCGAGCCGCCGCCCGAGCGCCTCGGCCGCCTTCCGGCCACGCCGCGCTGCGACGAGCCTGAGCAGCTCGTAGTCTTCCAGCCCATCCCGGACCGTCTTCAGCCGGAGCGAGGGGACGAGCAACGGCGCCTCGTCACCCACCTGCGCACGTGTGCCGGGATAGAAGAAGGTTCCGTCCCCGTTGCCGCCGAACCGCCAGACGTCGCGCCACGGCTGCCCGTCCTTCTCCCAGGCCACCAGCGTGTCGAAGTACAGCTCGCCCTCGATGCCCTCGAGGAAGGCGAGGACACCCATCGCGCGGTTGCGGGGTCCCGAATGGTCGATCATGTACGACGCCCATCCGGTCATCGACGCCGCCAGATTCCGGTCTTTCGGCGGTCCGTCACATCCGTGGAACATGCAGCTCTGGTACCACCACAGCTGCTGTCCGGGCCGGAGGCGCGCCCTCATCTGCGCCGCGCTCTGCGTGGGGACGGGACACAGCCGGCGCCCGGGCCGGTCGAACATGCACACCATCACCGGCGCCACGATGTCCGCCGCGTCCCACAGGCTCGTCCGGTAGGTGGTGACCAGCAGCGGCAGGCGCCCGCCGACGTTCCGGGTGAGCGCCGCCTCCTGGCGCACCAGCGCGTCGTCCGCCGGGCTCGGCTCGTCCTTGGCGTAGTACCAGAGGAGCTGGAGCCACCGGCGCTCGGCGAAGTGCTGC
>DASXGF010000317.1:0-2184 GCA_036489275.1 Myxococcaceae bacterium
GTCCGGATCATCCACGGCTCGCCGAGCGCGCTGCTTGGAGTCGAGTCCGGGATCGTGGACCTCCCGCCAGTTCCTCCGACGCAGCCCAGGACCGAGGCCGCCTGATGGGAATCCGCTCCTTCCAGGGAGTGGCGCCGCGCCTTCACCCCTCGGTCTTCGTCGCCGACGGCGCGCACGTCATCGGCAACGTGGAGATCGGGGAGGAGTCCTCGGTCTGGTACAACACCGTCCTCCGCGGAGACGTGAACACCATCACCGTCGGGGCCCGGACCAACATCCAGGACCTCACCATGGTCCACGTGGATCGCGGGACCCACCCGACGCGCATCGGGGACGACGTCACCATCGGCCACCACGTGGTCATCCACGGCTGCACCCTCGGGAACCGGGTGCTGGTGGGCATCGGGGCCATCGTCCTGAACGGCGTCGTGGTCGAGGACGATGCCTTCATCGCCGCCGGGACCCTGCTCACTCCCGGGACGCGCGTCCCCTCCGGCTCGATGGTCATGGGCAGCCCGGGGAAGGTGAAGCGCCTGCTCACCGATGGCGAGCGCGAGGGCCTCCTGACCTCCGCCGCCGGGTACGTCCTGAACGCAAAGCTCCACCGCGGTGGGTGAAGGCCCGGGCTTTCCCTGACCCGGGGCCCTCCCGTGGTACAAGGTCTGGTTGATGCCGCCACAGGACGCTCTCCGGAGCTGCGCCCTCTTCAAGGGATTCACGGAGACCGGGCTGCAGATCCTCGCGGGGATCGCGGTGGAGCGCACCTACCCGCGCGGCACCCCGCTCTTCGTCGAGAACATGCTGGCAGAGAGCCTCTTCATCATCGCCGACGGCCGGGTGGGCATCACGGTGCGGAACGGCGCCGAGGAGCTCCCCCTGGGTGAGCTCCAGCGAGGCGACTCCCTGGGTGAGCTGGCGCTCGTGCAGCAGGGCCAGCGGCTGTGCAGCGCCATGGCCCTCACCCCGGTCACCGCGGTCGAGCTGCGGAGCGTGGATTTCCAGCGGCTGATGACGCAGAAGCCGCAGGCCTGTCTCAAGCTGCTCATGGCGATCGTGTCCCAGTTCGGGGCCAGGCTTCAGGCCAACCGGGAAGCGTTCAAGGCCCTGCTCCCCCGTCCCTGAGCTGCCGGATCCCCGAAGGCCGGTGCTAAGGTCCCTCGACCCGGTGTCTGCCCGGCCCGGAACCTCTTGAGAGCCATCCTGACAGCGCAGAGGCATCGATGAGCGGGGGGTTCCTGTCTCGTCTGACGCTGCTCGCAGCGGAGGCGGTCCCGTCCGGCTCCTTCCTCGATCAGGTCGTCGCCCGCATCCTGATGGGGTCTCACGGGGCGATGGCGTACCTGTCCATCTTCGCCGTGCTGGTGGCCTGTGGCCTGGGGGTCCCGCTCCCCGAGGACATCTCGCTCATCCTGGGCGGATTCCTCGTCTACAAGGGCGTCGCCAGCCTCTGGGTGATGGTTGCGACCGGATTCCTGGGAATCCTGGTGGGCGACTCGCTCATCTACCTGGCCGGCAGGCGGGTAGGGCGGCGCGTCCGGACCGGCCATGGCTGGCTCGCCCGCGTGGTGACGCCGCCCCGGCGCATCTTCGTCGAGGGGCTCTTCGCCCGGCACGGGGAGAAGATCGTCATCGGCGCCCGATTCATGCCCGGCGTCCGCGCGGTGACCTACTTCACTGCCGGTTCCGCGGGCATGCCCTACGCCCGCTTCATCTGCTTCGATGGGCTCGCCGCGCTGCTCTCGGCGCCCCTGTTCGTGCTGCTCGGCTACCGCTTCGGCAGGCACATCCAGCACGTCATCGAGCTGATGAAGAAGTACCAGCTCATCGCGGTCGGGTTGCTGCTCGGAACCGTGTTGCTCTGGGCCGCGGTCCGGCGCTTCCGGGAGGTGTCGCTCGCCCGGAAGATGCGGGAGCAGATGGGGGAAGAGGCCCGGAAGCCGCCCGGAACCGTGCTCCGCGAGCCCGCGGGCGAGCTGAACAAGTAGCCCGGCCAAGCCCCCGACAGCGCTCGGGAAAACCCAGGGTCACAGGCGCCCGGGATGGCGTTTGTCCGGGGGGCGGCGTATAGAACGCCATGCTGACCGACCCCCTCCGCCTGGCGCTCACGTTCGACGACGTGCTGCTCCAGCCGGCCGAGAGTCACGTCCTTCCCAAGGACGTCGAGCTCCCCACCCGCCTCACCCG
>DASXGF010000379.1:0-6991 GCA_036489275.1 Myxococcaceae bacterium
GCCGCGGCGGCCTGGGGCTCGGGTGCGGCCCGGCGCCAGACGGTGTTCCACCTCCTCTTCCGGGAGGCACCCTTCGGCGGAGGGTTCACGGTGGCCGCGGGTCTGGAGCTGGCGCTGGAGCTGCTCGAGTCCGCCCGCCTCGAGCCCGGGGACCTCGAGTACCTCGCCGGCCTGCGAGGCGCGGACGGCGCGCCGCTCTTCGAGGACGAGTTCCTCGCCTACCTCTCGCAGCTCCGCCTCGAGGTCGACATCGACGCGATCCCCGAGGGAACGGTGGTCTTTCCACAGGAGCCGCTGCTGCGGGTCACCGGCCCGGTGATCCCCTGCATGCTGCTGGAGACGCCGTTCCTTGACCTGGTGAACTTCCAGACGCTCATCGCGACCAAGGCCGCGCGGATCTGCCTCGCCGCCGGCGGAGACCCGGTGCTCGAGTTCGGGCTCCGCCGGGCCCAGGGACCGGACGGCGGCGTGTCCGCCTCACGCGCGGCGTACATCGGTGGATGCGCCGCCACCTCGAACATCCTCGCCGGCCGCCTGCTCGGAATCCCGGTTCGCGGGACGCACGCCCACAGCTGGGTGATGCTCTTCGACGAGGAGCGGCAGGCCTTCGAGGCCTACGCCCGGACCATGCCCGGGAACACGTCCTTCCTCGTGGACACCTACGACACGCTCGAGGGGGTGCGCCGCGCGATCGAGATCGGCGGGTGGCTGAAGGCGCGGGGCAAGCCCTTCCTGGGCGTGCGCATCGACTCGGGAGACCTGGCCTGGCTCAGCAAGGAGACCAGGACGCTGCTCGACGCGGCGGGGTTCCCGGAGGCGCAGATCTACGCCACCAACGAGCTGGACGAGCACGTCATCGAGAGCCTCAAGCAGCAGGGAGCGCCCATCGGGGTCTGGGGCGTCGGGACGCGGCTGGTGACGGGGTTCGACGACCCGGCGCTGGGCGGGGTCTACAAGCTCTCGATGGTGCGCGAGCCGGGAGGGAAGTGGCAGCCGCGGATCAAGCTCTCGGAGCAGGTGGGGAAGATCTCCACCCCCGGTCGACTTCAAGTTCGC
Source organism: Myxococcaceae bacterium (assembly GCA_036489275.1). Classification (GTDB taxonomy): domain Bacteria; phylum Myxococcota; class Myxococcia; order Myxococcales; family Myxococcaceae; genus RPRB01. The sequence continues at coordinate 1,057 of DASXGF010000379.1, forward strand.
CGCTTCACCGACGCGACCGGAGCGGTGGCGGACATGATCGTCGACGAGGAGATCCCGCAGCCGACGCGGATGATGGTCGATCCCCTCGACCCGACCCGCCGCCGCACGCTTCCCGAGAACGCTGGCTTCACCGAGCTCCTGGTCCCGGTGGCCCGGAAGGGGAGGAGAACCGCCGAGCCCGAGACGCTCGATGCCATCCGTGGCCGGGTCCAGCAGCAGCTTGGACTCTTCCACGGCGGGGTGAAGCGCTTCCTCAACCCTCACCGCTACCCGGTGGGGCTGGAGAGCACGCTGAACGATCGCCGGACCGAGCTCATCCTCGCCGCACGGGCCCACCGCTGAGGCCCGGAACGGGTCGGCGTCACTCGGCCCGGAGCGCCACTGCCGGGTTCACCGCCACCGCGCGCCGGGCCGGACCGAGCAGGGCCAGCACCGCGGTGAAGATCATCGCCGCCACGACGGGTCCGAGCACGGAGAGATCGAACCCGCGCGCCTCGAACAGCAGGCCGCGGAGCGCGTGACCGGCCAGCGCCGAGCCCAGCACGCCCACGACGAGCCCTCCGGCGACGGCGGGAAGCGCCCGGCGCGCGACGTCCCGGACGACCTCACCCGGACCCGCTCCGAGCGCCATGCGGATGCCGAGCTCGTGCGTCCGCTCGCCGACCACGTAGGACAGGACCCCGAACAGACCGATCGCCGCGAGCAGCGTGGCGCAGCTGGCGAAGACGCCGAGCAGCCAGACCGGGTAGCGCCGGCCGAACACCGCGGGGCTGTCGGAGAGCATCGCCGGCATCTCCTGGAGTGACTGGATGGCCAGGTCGCCGTCCACGGCCATGACGGCTTGCCGAAGCTCGGGGATGGCCGCGCCTCCCCGCGAGGTCCGGACCGCGAGCGCCAGGGGCACGTCCGAGGAGATGCTCTGGCGCCAGGGGACGTAATAGGCCTCGGGGGGTTCGGAGTCGATCGGCCCGAGTCGCTCGTCCTTCACCACTCCGATCACGTCGAAGATCTCGCCATCCGGCTTGTAGGTGAGCTGAAAGCGCTCTCCGACCCCGTCGCGCCCCGGGAAGTGCAGCTGGACGAAGCGCTCGTTCACCACGGCCACCGACGGCGTGCCCGACCGGTCCTGCGGTCCGACGAGTCGTCCGCGCACCAGTGGAACCCCGAGCGTCTCGAAATACCCCTCGGTCACCACCCGGGCGGTTGCGAAGGTCGTCGGATCGGCGGTTCCGGCCGCGCGCAGCCCCATCCGTCCCGAGCTGGTCGTGCCCGGCAGAAGGGTGGTGACGCCGACCGAGCGCACCGACGGGACCGCTGCTGCAGCGGAGAGAATCCTGTCCATCAGGGCGTCCAGGTCCGCGTCGGGAACGTTCCTGCGGGGCAGAGCCAGCGTGCCCACCACCACCCCGTCCGGACGGAATCCCGGGTCGATGGACAGCACCGACGACAGGCTTCGCGCGAAGACCCCGGCTCCATTCAGGAGGACGACTGCCAGCGCGACCTGGAGCAAGACGAGGAGCTGCATCGCCCGATGGCGGCCCGGCGATGCGCTGCGAAGCCCGGCCTCCTTCAACGTCGTTCCGAGCTCGGTGCGGGACAGACGGAGCGCCGGGACGACCCCGAAGAGCACCCCGGTCAGCACCGCCAGGCCCGCAGTGTAGAGGAGCGCCGCCGAGTCCAGCCGGAGGTCCTGGAGGAACGGCAGCGAGGCGCGCTGCGCGGGCGGGATTGCCGCCGTGAGCGCTGGGAGAGCGGCGCGTGCCAGCAGCCACCCCAGGAAGGCTCCGGCGATGCCGAGCAGGAGGCTCTCGGCGAGGAGCTTGCGGAGCAGGTCGTTCCGGGTGGCGCCCAGGGCCGAGCGCACGGCCATCTCGTGCTCCCGAGAGACCGCTCGGGCGAGGAGGAGGTTCGCCACGTTCGCGCAGGTGAGGACGAGAAGGAGGATCACCGCGCCCCAGAGCACGAGGAGGACCGGCCGGACCGAGCCGACCTGCGAATCGCGGAGCGGCACCGCTCCGATCCCCAGTCCTTTCTGATCCTCCGGGAAGTCCGCGCGAAGCCTCGCCCCGAGAGCGTCCAGGGCGCTCCGGGCCGACGCCAGCGACACACCGTCGCGCAGCCGGCCGATGACGTCGAGCCACCCCGCGTTCCGGCGCGCGCCGAGGTCCGGGCCGGGGTTGATGGTCAGGAGGATCCGGGGCAGTCCATCTCCCCCGCGGGGGGTCGTCTCGACTCCCGGCCACCGGAAATCGGACGGGAGCACGCCGACCACCGCGACCACCTGCCCGTCGACGTTCAGGGAGCGCCCGATCACTCCGGGGTCGGATCCGAAGCGCTCTCGCCAGAGCGGATGGGTGAGAATCGCCAGGCGCGGGGCGTTCAGGCCTTCCTCGTCCGGCCGGAAGTCACGACCGAGGAGAGGCCGGATGCCGAGCACCTGGAGGAAGTTTCCGGTCACCGCCGCGGCCGGGATCACCTCCGTGCGGTCTCCCAGTCGCACGGGGAGGCTTTGCACGCTGTGCGCGGCCACCCCGGAGAAGACGTCGGTCCGCTCGCGCAGCTCGAGCAGCCCGGGCCAGGAGTACCCGGCGGTCTTCCCCGGACGCTCGAGGAAGAACTGGTCGATCTTCACCAGCCGGTCCGGCTGACGGAAGGGGAGCGTCCGGATCAGCGCCGCGTCGACGACCGTGTAGATGGCCGTGTTCAGCCCGATCCCGAGCGCGAGGGTGAGGATGACCACCGCGGAGAAGCCCGGTCGCGCGAGCAGCGGCCGGACGACGGAGCGAAGGCGCGAGGCGAGCACGCGGGTTGCTGGTTCAACGGGCGTGCCAGCGCCAACGTCTTTCCCACCACGGGGCACGGTGGCACACGCGTCACGGTCTGGGAACACCCGTCCCGGAAGCGAACAGCACGCGCTAGGCTCGGTGAATGACCTTGGAGAAGTACCGGCGGGCTACGGAACTGGTCGCGAAGGCCGGCGGGGGGGACTTCGTGGGGGCCAGGCCGGAGTCGCTGGTGGCCCGCGCCGAGGCGGCGCTCGGGCTGCGCTTCCCTCCGAGCTACCGGGAGTTCCTCCTCGAGTTCGGGGCCGGGGACATCGCCGGTTTCGAGGTCTACGGCGTCATCGACGAGGAGTTCGGCGACGTGCGCGTCCCGGACGCCATCGCCCTGACGCTCGATGCGCGCCGCTCGGGGCTCGACCCGCGCTACATCCTCATCGGGACGCTGGGGGACGGCTCCCACGACTGCCTCGACACAGTCCACCTCGGTCCGGGAGGCGAGGCTCCGGTGGTGCAGCTCTCCTCGGAGTTCGATGATCCGGTGACCCTCGCCGACAGCTTCGGGGAATACTTCCTGGTCGAGGTCCAGGACGCCCTCTCGGGCGAGGATGGCTGATGATCGATCGCAGGCGGTTCCTTCGGCTCTGCGCCGGCGCAGGCGCGCTCGCGATGTCAGGCGCGCGCGCGGCGACCTCCACCGCGAGGCCGCCCATCATCGACGTCCACCTGCATGCGTATCCGGCGGACATGGCCCTGCCCGACGCGCCCAATCCCATCAGCGGCAAGCCTCTGGCCGCGAAGGATGGCGAGGCCCATCTGCGAGCGTGCCTCGCCGAGATGAAGCGCCTGAACGTCGTGAAGGGAGTCGTGAGCGGCGGGTCCGGAGATCGTCTCGCCGCGGCGGTGCACTGGCACGAGGCGGCCCCGGACCGGATCATCGCCGGCGCGGGCATCCGCGGCTCGGAGGACACGCCGCTGCCCGAGGTCGGACAGCTGCGGAAGGAATTCGCCGACGGGCGACTCCGCGTGCTCGGCGAGGTCACCGCGCAATACGCCGGCCTCAGCCTGAGTGACCCGAAGTACGAGCCGTACCTCGCCCTCGCCGAGGAGCTCGACGTTCCGGTCGCCCTCCACACCGGGACTGGACCCCCCGGCACCTCCTTCGACCCGTGCTGTCGGAATTTCCGGGCGAGCCTCGGCAACCCGGCCCTGGTCGAGGAGGCCCTCAACCGCCACCCCAAGCTCCGTCTCAACGTCATGCACGGCGGGTGGCCGTACCTGGAAGAGACCATCGCCGTTCTCTTCCACTATCCCCAGGTTTACACCGATCTCGGGGCCATCAACTGGCTGCTGCCTCGCGCCGAGTTCTACGCGTACTTCGGCGCGTTGATGCGGGCCGGCTTCGGCAACCGGATCATGTTCGGCACGGACCAGATGTACTGGCCCGAGGCGATCGGGATGGCCGTCGAGCGCGTCGAGTCCGCCAGGTTCCTGACGGCCTCGGAGAAGCGAGACATCTTCCACGGCAACGCCGCTCGCTTCTTCAGGCTGGGGAACCAGCAGTAGTCAGAAAGGGGGAACCTCGCGGCGACGCGAGGGGCGGTCGACTTGCTTGTTCGCGGTCCGCGCGAGCGCGGTGGCCAGCGTCTTGCGCGTGTCGCGCGGGTCGATGACGTCATCCACCATCCCCAGCGCCGCGGCTCGCTCGATGCGCACGTGAGGCCGTAGCCCGGAAGCGAGCTCGTCCTTCATCGCCTTCGCCGCCTCCGGGCTCTCCGCCTGGTCCAGCAGCTTCTTCGCCCCGATCGACACCAGGCCCTCGGCGCCCATGATGCCGATCTCCGCGTCCGGCCATGCCACCAGGAGGTCTGGCTCGTAAGCCCGCCCGTTCATCACGTAGTAGCCGGCCCCGAAGCCTTTCCGGACCACCACCGTGAGCTTCGGCACCGTCGCGCTCGACACCATCTGCAGCATCCGCGCCCCGTGCCGGATCAGCCCCGACTGCTCCGCCTTCGTCCCCACCATGAAGCCCGGGACGTCCTGCAGGAAGAGCAGGGGAATCTGGAACGCGTCACACAGCGCCACGAACCGCGCCGCCTTGTCCGACGCCGCCACGTCGAGCACTCCGCCCAGGTACATCGAGTTGCTCGCCACGACCCCCGCGCTCCACCCGTCGATCCGGCACAGCCCGGTGACGATGTTCCGCGCGAACCGGGGCTTCAGGGGGAAGAACTTCCGGTCGTCCGCGATCGCCAGGATGACCTTGTGCATGTCGAACGCCTGGCGCGGGTTGTCAGGCACCACCGTCAGCAGCGCCTCGTCCCGCCGATCCGCCGGGTCCCCGGACACACGTCGCGGCGGCCTCTCTCCGCAGCTCGATGGGAAGAACCCCAGGTACTCCCGCACCGCAGCGATGCACGCCGCGTCGTCCGCGAACTCCCCGTCCGCCACCCCCGAGACCTCGTTGTGCAGCTTGCTCCCCCCGAGCTGCTGCTCCGTCACGTCCTCGCCCACCGTGCTCTTCACCAGCGCGGGGCCGCCCACGGCGATGCTCCCGATGTCCTTCACCATCGGGACGTAGTCCGCCAGGCCCGGGATGTACGCCGTCCCCGCAGCCCCCGGCCCCATCATCGCCGCCACCTGGGGCACCACCCCGCTCAGGATGCTCTGCTCGCGGAACAGGTAGCCCGTGTCCGCGAACCCGGCGAGACGGCGTGGGTCGACCTCCCCGCCCGCCTCTAGCCGGGCGCCCCCCGAGTCCACCAGCCACACGACGGGCGTCCGGTTCTTCAGCGCCAGGTCCCGGAGGCGGGTCACCTTGCGCTCCCCGACCTCCCCGATGCTCCCGCCGAGCACCGTGAAGTCGTAGATCGCCGCCGCCACCGGTCGCCCCTCCACCGTCCCGAAGGCGGTGATCACCCCGTCCGCCGCTGTGGGCTTCGCCGGGTCCTCCTCCTCCGGGAGGCGCCCCTCGGCCGAGGCCAGCATCCCCAGCTCCTGGACCGACCCCGGGTCGAAGAGCAGCTCCAGCCGCTGCCGCGCGTCGAGCTTGCTCCGGCCATGCTGGCGCTCGACCCGCTGGGCGCCGCCCATCTCGGCCTTCTGCGCCTTGAGCTTTGCCAGCCGCTCGACAGCGTCCTTCATTCCCATGGGGG
>DASXGF010000401.1:0-1926 GCA_036489275.1 Myxococcaceae bacterium
GGGGCGGGTGACCTCGCCGATCCGGACCTGGGCCGAGGAGGGCTCGAAGGCGAAGCGGAGCTCGGCCTGCTTGAGCCGCGCGGGGATGGCCAGGGTCTCGGGCTTGCCGGCAACGACCTCGATGGGCACGACCTGATCTTCGCACCACTGGCAGCTGACACGGAGGACATGGCGACCGGGGCTGAGCGCCAGGCTGTGCACCGAGAGCGCCTCGGAGCTCCGCTTCTCGTCGTCGACCTGGAGCGCCCCGTAGGGCCGGACCAGGATCTGATAACGGACCGGCGCGGGACGAGACACGGCGGGGCGGAGCGGGAGCGGCCGGGCGGGAAGCGCCTCGGGCTCGGTGCCTGGCTCGGTGCGCGGAACGGCGGCGGTGGCCGTCTCCAGGACCGGTGCCGGTGGGCTCGCCGTCGCGACCGAGGAGACGATGGCCACGGCCGACGGCTCCGGCGGAGCCGGGAGGGGATGCATCCGGACGACGGCGATCGCCGCGGCGACCAGCGCGACCGCGCCCACGGCGCTCCCGGCGATCAGCGCGACGCGGCGGCGGACGCGTCCCCGGCGGAGGCTGCTCTGGATGCGGTCGAGGAGCGCCCGGGCGGCGGGAGCGTCGGGCTCGAGCGCCAGCGCCTGGTCCACCCGCGCCAGCGCTCGCGGGAGGTGGCCCGCGGCGGCCTCGTCCGCGCCCCGGGAGAGGAGGGTGGAGACGAGCCGCTGCACGAGGGAGGCGCGGGTGGCCGCCGGGTCGGAGAAGAAGGCGCCGAGGATGGCCTCCCCGTCGGTGAGCCCGAGCTCGTCCAGCGTCTCGGCCAGCTCCTGCTCCAGCTCCTTGGCGCTCGCGTACCGGTCGGACGGATCGTGGGCCAGGCAGGTGTCGAGGATGTTCACCAGGGCGTCGGAGATGGCCGGACAGGCGCCGCGAGGATCCTCGTAGGTCCCGGCGAGGATGCGCTTCAGCGTCGCCGGCGTGCTCGGCGCGGCGAAGGGGAGGGTCCCGGTCCAGAGCCAGTAGAGGAGGGTCCCCAGCGAGAAGACGTCCGACTCGGGAGTGGCCGGCTCCCCGTCGATGACCTCGGGCGCCATGTACGCGGGCGAGCCCACCAGCGCTCCGGTCACCGTCATGCGCTCGGCGGGGTCGAGGACCCGGGCGATGCCGAAGTCCATCAGCTTCAGGACCCCGTCGTCCCGCACCATCACGTTCTCGGGCTTGAGGTCGCGGTGGATGACGCCGGCCTCGTGGGCGTGTGCCAGGGCGCGCGCCAGCTGCTGGATGACCAGCGCGGCGAGCTCGGGCGGGAAGAGGCGCTCACGCTCGGCGAAGCACTTGAGCGTCTCGCCGCGGACCAGCTCGGTGACGAGGAACGCGTCCTCCGTCGACGGGTCGGCGAAGTCGAAGACCTCGAGGATGTTGGGGTGCTGCAGCCGGGCCACTGCCCGGGCCTCGCGGGCGAGCCGGGCGCGGGCGTCCTGCTGACGGGCCAGGTGCGGGTGGAGCACCTTCACCGCGACCTCGCGCTGCAGCGAGGTGTCGAGGCCCCGGTACACCACGGACATCCCGCCCGAGCCGAGCGGCTCGAGCAGGCGATAGCGCCCCAGGTGCCGGCCCTCGAGGCTCATGGTCGGGAGGCTCCTCCCAACCGCACCAACGCCCGGGCACCGCGGAACGTTCCGCACAGTTCCGCGCTGGCGACGGGAGGAAGCATGTGTGTCTCGGACGGCCCCGGGAGAGGGGCCATTCAGCCCCAGCCCGGTCCGAGCGTTTCCGCCATCTTACGCGGGCTTCCCCCGCGTTCAACGTCTGGAGCCACGGGGAGGCGTCAGACCGTCCGGGCGTCCGGTCGGGGCGCCCGGCCCTGAACCGCTCGCGGGCCAGTCCGCCCGGGCCTGTGCAACCGATCACAGGCACGGGCGGAAGGCGCGGGGGGG
>DASXGF010000412.1:0-6275 GCA_036489275.1 Myxococcaceae bacterium
CGTGTACTCGGTGGAGCGGGTCTGACCGCCGGGGCGCGGAGCCCGAAACCGGCGAGCGCGGCGGCGACCCCCAGCAATCCCGCCGAGAGGAGCCCCGAGGCTCTCAATCCGGCGACGAGGTCTGCCGCGGCGAGTCCCCCGAAGAGCGCCACACCCACCGCGCCTCCTGCCTGCCGGGCGGCGTTCAGCACCGCGGAGGCAGTGCCGGCCCGGGCGCGCTCGGCGCTCGCGAGGATGGAGGTGGTCATCGCCGGGACCGCCAGGCCCATCCCCAGCGGGATGAGGACGAAGGCCGGGAGCATCGCCGGGTAGCGGCTCTCGGCGCCGAGGAAGGAGAGCAGGATGAATCCCAGGGAGCCGAGGACCGCGCCGCAGATCATCGGCGCCCGGGAGCCCATCCGTCCGGTCATCCAGCCGCTGGCGATGTTGGAGACGATGAAGGTCGCGGTGAGCGGGAGGAAGGCCAGCCCCGCCGCCGGCGCCGAGTACCCGAGCGCGCGCTGCAGATAGAGGCTCAGGACGAAGATCACCCCGTAGTAGGTCAGGTTGACGAGGATCCCGAAGACCACCGCCGCGGCGAAGCTCGGGCGCCGGAAGAGGTCGACGGGGAGCATCGGGGCGGCCTTCCGCGACTCCACGGCGATCAGGGCCGGAGCGGTCAGCGCCGCGAGCGCGAGGCCTCCGAGGACCAGCGGGTGGCCGATGCCCAGCGGACGGATCTCGATGATCGCCCCGGTCAGTCCGGCGAGGGCGAGCACGGCGAGCACCTGACCGGCGGGGTCCAGCGCCGGCGGACGCTCGGCCCGCGGAGGCGCGGGGACCACCCGGAAGGTGAGCCAGATCGCCAGGGCGCAGAGGGGGAGGTTGACCAGGAAGATGCTCCGCCAGCCGAGGCCGGCGACGAGCAGCCCGCCCACGACCGGACCGGCGGCGATGGACACTCCGCCCGCGGCGGTCCACACCGCCACCGCGCGGGCCCGGAGCCGGTCGTCGTGGGCCGAGGCGTGGTTGAGGAGAGAGAGCGAGCTCGGCAGGAGGAGCGCCGCCCCCACGCCCTGCACCGTGCGCGAGACGATGAGGACGGCCGTGCTCGGCGCGAGGCCGCACCCCAGCGAGGCCAGGCCGAAGATGACGAAGCCGAGCACGTACATGCGCCGCCCACCGAAGCGATCGCCGAGCACGCCGGCCGAGAGGAGCAGGACGGCGAATGAGAGCGTGTACGCGTCGACGACCCACTGGAGCCCGGAGACGCCGGTGCGGAGGTCCAGCGCGATGCGGGGGAGGGCGAGGTTGACGATGGTGACGTCGAGCTGGACGACGACGAAGCCGAAACTGGTGGCCACGAGCACCCAGCGGAGCGTCTTCAGGTCGTGACGGGCCTGCATCTCCATGCCCCTGGAGATAGGCGCGAGAGGCCGTGGGTGCTTCGGCACTGGCCGAAGCGTGGCCGTCGCTCGTCCGGGCGGTCGGGCTCCGGGCCGACGTCCGGTGCGCCGAGCCTCGGCAGCGCCGGCGTCAGGCCGCGACGGTGGTGGCCGGAGCGTCGGGCGACAGCTCCGGGTGACGCGTCATCAGCTCGGCGCGGACGTCCGCCGGCAACGCGACGAACGCCATCCGGGCGGCCTTGACGCGCTGCCGGTCCTGCCCGTGCGGCTTGCGAGCGATCTCCAGCTCCCGCTCCACGTAGACGTGGATCATCGCCGGCCGCCCCGTCAGCATCATCACCTCGGCCAGTCCCAGATGCGGGTCGCCCGCCGCGGCGCCGCTCCAGTGCTCGGGGACGGCGCGGCGCACGTCCGCGGGCCGGACCGCCCCGAGCGCGAAGGCGCGTCCCAGCGCGTCGCCCAGGAGGCGGCGCTCGGCGGGGACCAGCCGGCCCACGGCGTTCAGGAGGGTTCCGGCCAGCGGGCCGAAGGAGAACATCAGCTCGAAGAACCGCGAGCGGGTGAGCTCGTGGGTGTGCTCCCGGAGCCAGCGGACGATCTCCCGCGCGTCGTGGGTGCGCAGGGCGTCCTTCAGGACCTGGCGGGCCTGGGAGATGTCGAGGCGGGGATCTCGAGAATGGGTGACCGGGGGAAGCATTCGGGTACGTCCAGCGCTTGCAACCCTCTGGCCCGTCGGCGCGGCGCGTCGGCTCCGAGGAGGAACGGCCAGTTGCGCGGCACGGCCACCCCCGCGCACCGGGTCACCGGGTGGGAACGGGGTGGAGCGCACCCGGGGAGGGGAGGCGGGCGCCGCCAGGCGCCGCCAGTTGCCCGGTCCCGGACTCCGGAGTAGCAGGCGCTCCATGCACCGCTCCGTCATCGAGTCGCTGCAGGCTCCGAAGGCCATCGGTCCCTACTCGCAGGCCATCGCCGTCCCGGCCTCCCGGATGGTCTTCCTCTCCGGGCAGATTCCCCTCGACCCGATCAGCGGCGAGCTCGTTCCCGGCGACGTGAGCGCCCAGACGGCGCAGGTGATGAAGAACCTCGGGGCGGTGCTCACTGCCGCCGGAGTCTCGTTCGACCACGTCGTCCGCTGCACCATCTACCTGGTCGACCTGGGGGACTTCGCCGCGGTGAACAAGGTGTACGGCCAGGCCTTCCGCACCGCCCCGCCCGCCCGGGCCACCGTCCAGGTCGCGGCGCTCCCCAAGGGCGCCCGGGTGGAGATCGACGCCATCGCCGTCGGCTGACGAGGACGCCAGCGGCCGTGCCCCTCCGCGCCGTCTTCCTCGACATCGGCGAGACGCTGGTCGACGAGACGCGGATGTGGGGCGCGTGGGCGGACGCCCTCGAGGTCCCGGCGCTGACGCTGTTCGCCCTGCTCGGAGCAGCCATCGCCCGGGGTGAGCATCACCGCTCGGTGTTCGACCACTTCAGCCCCGGACGGCTGGCCCGGGCGCGGGGCCGGATGCGCTCGGTCGAGCCGCTGGTCCCGGGAGACCTCTACCCGGATGCAGTCCCCTGTCTCTCGGCGCTCCGCGACCGCGGGCTCCGGGTGGGGATCGGCGGGAACCAGCCGGCAGCCATCGAGGCGGCGCTGGTCGCCGTGGGGGTGCCCGCGGACGTGATCGGCTCCAGCGAGCGGTGGGGGGTGGAGAAGCCGGCTCCGGAGTTCTTCCGGCGCCTGGTCGCCGAGACGGGCGTCCCGGCGGAGGAGGTGCTCCACGTCGGGGACCGTCTGGACAACGACGTGCTCCCGGCGCTCCGGGAAGGCCTGCAGGCGGCGCTGATCCGGCGCGGGCCCTGGGGGCTGCTCCACGCGGCACGGACGGCCGCGCCGGTCAGAGTCCTCGAGTCGCTGATGGAGGTCCCGGAGCTGGTCGACCAGCTCCGGTGAGGCCCCGGGTCAGTTCCGCGCGCCGGACGGGCCCGCGGAGTCGGCCACCAGCCGCCCGTAGAGGTCGGCGGGCTTCACCCCGGAGGAGAGCAGCTTGTCAGCGCGGGCGATCTCCTTGTCGATCTCCGCCTTCAGCTGCTCGAAGGGCATCCCGCCCACGTGCTCGCGGCCGTTGACGTAGAAGGTCGGCGTGGCCTGCACGCCGACGGCGCTGGCGGCCTGCTTGTCGACGCCGACCCGGGCCTCGGTGGCGGGGTTGTCCAGCGCGGCCTTGAACTTCGCCATGTCCATGCCGAGCGAGGCGGCGGCCTTCTCCAGCGACGCCCGGTCGAGCTCGCGCTGATGGGCGTACATCCAGTCGTGCATCTGCCAGAACTTGCCCTGGGCCTGGGCGGCGACGCCAGCCTGCGCGGCGAGGGGCGCGTTCGGGTGCATCGGCAGCGGCAGGTGCCGGAACACGAAGCGCACGTCCTTCGGGTAGGCCTGGCGGACCTGATCGACGATCGGGGCGGCCCGGGCGCAGAACGGGCACTGGAAGTCGCTCCACTCGACGATGGTCACCTTGGCCGTCGCCGGGCCGAAGGAGGGCGAGTCGGCGGGGACGTCGACCTTCTTCACCACCGGGGGTGGGACCGCGGAGGCGACGGCCTTCTCCTGCAGCTTCGCGTAAACCTGGGAGGCGGGGATGCCCGAGCGCACCATGCCCTCGGCCTTGGCCAGCTCCTCGTCGATGAGGCTGCTGAAGGCCTCGACGGGGGCAGCGCCGCCGGCCAGCCGCCGTCCGTTCACGAAGAAGGCGGGGGTGCCATTGACGTTGACGTTGGTGGCCAGGTCCATGTCCCGCTGGATGATGGCCTCGATCTTCGGGTCCTTCTGGTCACGCTTCCACCGCTCGACGTCCAGGCCGATCTCCCGGGCGTGCTTCTCGAGGGTGTCCGGATCGAGCTGGGGGTTGGCGAAGAGCCGGTCGTGCATCTCCCAGTACCGGCCCTGCATGCCCGCGGCGATGGCGGCGAGGGCCGCCGGCCGGGCGTTCTGATGGAAGGAGAGCGGGAACTGCTTCATCACCAGGCGGATCTTGCCGGCGTACTTCTTCTCCACCGCGGTGACCGTCGCGTGCGCGGCGCGGCAGTAGGGGCACTGGTAGTCGCTGAACTCCACCAGGGTCACGAGCGCATCGGCCGGGCCGCGGACGGGCGAGTCCTCCACCGGGAGCCGGTAGACGGTGTTGTCGGGCGGCCGCTGGCGCGGGGGGGTGGGGGTGGTCGGTCGCTGCGCGGTCGCGGACGGGCTGACGGTGTCGCGTGCGGCCCTGCCGATGAAGATGCCCAGGACGAGCCCGACGACGAGGACGAGAAAATGGCTGACTTTCATGGTGGTTTCGACCGCTGATCGGGGAGCTGATGCGGGCGTGCTAGGGATACTCCGGCATGGCCCGGGTCGTCCAGCTTCGGGTCGGGGCGCTGCCCTGTCCCCTTCCCATCGTGCGGCTCGCCGAGTGCGCGCGGGGCCTCGACGCCGGCGATCTGGTGGACCTGACCGGATCGGACCCGGCGATCGGCCCGGACGTGGAGGCGTGGTGCATGCGTTTCGGCCATCGCATCCTGTCTGCCGACAGGGGCCCAGGTGGGTGGAGCGTCCGGGTCCAGCTGACCTCGCGTGGCCGGGATTGGGTTCCGGGAGCCCCGGGGGGGCAGGAGTCCAACACCGCGGGATGACGGCCGGGGCCGTGTGGCACCGGGATTGAAGTGACCCCGGCGCATGAGACTTCGCAACTCCGCCGTCCCCGGTGTCGATCCGGTGTCGGGCGCCGATGATCGCAACGGCTGGCCACCGGACATGATTGCCGAGGCCGACGCGCTCGCTCGTTCCATCGCGCAGCTCACGGCCGACGTGCAGTCGCTGAGCGATCGCGCGGCCCGGCTGCACGAGGCTGGGCATCCCGAGGGGGAATGGCTCCTGGCCCGGTTCCAGACCCACCGGCTCGCCTCTCCTGATCTCTCGGGTCCCTCGGCCCGGATGCTGCTGCAGGCCAGCCTCGCCGCGCTCGAGGAGCACCGCGCCGGGCTGGCGCGTGACGCGGCCGAGCTCGCGCGGCTGGAGGGGACCGCCGAGGCCAAGCGCAAGGAAGCGGAGCAGACCCGGGCCCGCCGCGAGGCCGAGGCCGCGAAGGGTCGCGCCCGGACTCCAACCGCCGAGGCCCCGCGCCCCCGCGCCGCCGCCCAGCCGCTGGGGAGGATCTCCGCTCCGGTGGCGGTCGGCCCCGGGCGGAGCGCGGCGCGCTTCCCGCTCCAGACCCAGGTCGACCTGTCCAGCGACTCGAACGTGTTCACCGGCTTCAGCACGAACCTGAGCGAGGGCGGGCTGTTCGTCGCGACGCTCAGCGTGCTCCCGGTGGGCACGCCAGTGGACCTGACCTTCACGCTCCCGGGGAAGGTGAAGATCGCTGTGCGCGGAGAGGTCCGGTGGATCCGGGAGATCGACGACCGGATGCCCGACGTGTTCCCCGGCGTGGGCGTGCGGTTCCTCGATCTTACCGCGGAGGCCTCGGCGGCGCTGCACAGGTTCGTCGCCTCGCGCGAGCCGCTGTTCTATCCGGACTGACGGGGGCCCTCGCGGACGCGGTGCCAGGCGGGGGGTGCCCGTGGCGCCCGCTCCGACCGGCCTGCGTGGCTCCGACTGCTCGAGGGGCGTCCCGGCACCCTGCCCCGTGCTCGCGAGCGCCGGCCGCGGTGCGCGGAGCCACCCGGCTGACCGATCCTTTCGGTCTCTGGAAAGCCCTCCCACGTCCCGAAAGGATCGCCGGCCTCGGTCACTTCCGCGGGGCCGGGGGACGACCGGAGCCGCCCTGGGGATGTCCCCTCAACCAGGCGCCGGCCGACGTGCACGGAGGTCACCCGGCTGACCGATCCTTTCGGTCTCTGGAAAGCCCTCCCACGTCCCGAAAGGATCGC
>DASXGF010000419.1:0-4967 GCA_036489275.1 Myxococcaceae bacterium
CGCCTCGCCTCGTCCGCGTGCTCGGGGCTGGCCGTCACCACCACCGGGATGGTGTCGGTGCGGGGGTTGGTGCGGAGGATGTCCACGAAGGTCCGGGCCTCGAGCACCGGGCAGCCGTGGTCGAAGAGCACGAGGTCCGGATGGCGCAGCACCGCGAGCTCCAGCGCCCGGGCCCCGTCGCGGGCCGAGTAGACCTGATAGCCCTTCTGCCGCAGGGCGCGGGTGAGCGCTCGCACCGAGGTGAGGTCGGGATCGGCGAGCAGAACCTTGCGGACGGTGGTCATCGGTGAGCGGGCCCGTGTGTCCCTAGTAAGGCTGCAGGTCGTACGTCGTCTGGAGCTTGGAGACGAGGCCGTCCACCAGCGCCGCGTCGGAGGAGTGGAAGGCCCAGGTCGCGCCGCGCCCCCGGCGCTGCAGGAGCGCATAGGCCGCGGTCCCGTGCAGCCAGAGCAGGAACTGGTGCCGGACCAGTCGCTCGTCGCCGCCGAGCACCAGCGGCGTCAGGCCCGGCCGCGGCGTCACCTCCGCCCGGCGGGCGAGGAGGTACACCCGGGGCGCGAACTCCTGGCTCGCCCGCTCCAGCGTCCGCACCAGTGGTAGCCCGTCACCGGCCTCGGCGCCGCCGAGGTAGATTAGGCTCCGCACCGAGGGCTCGCGGAGCAGCGTGCGGCCGATCTCCGCCTGGACCTCGTCGAAGAGGCCCTCCGGTACCCGTCCGCGCCGCGAGGGGTCCGCCCCTTCCTCTCCCGGAAGCTTCGGCCCGTCCGGCGAGCCGAGCAGCAGCTCCACCGCCTCCCAGAACCCCATCGGGTCCAGCACCAGGCGGCGGTGGAGCGAGGCACGGCGCTGCTCCAGCCGCGCCCGGCAGGCCTCGATGAGGAAGTCCAGGTCCTCGCCATCGCGAGGGAAGCTCGCCGCGCCTCCGGTGAGCTGCAGCGGCGCCGCGCCGTCCACCGCGCGGAGTTCCGGGGCCTCGCGCGCCGCGGCCAGCGCCCGGCGGAGGAACACCTGCGCCCCGAAGGCGTCGGTCTCGGGGAGCAGCAGGAGGAACTCCTGCTCGGCGACCTTCGCCAGCACGTCCGACTCCCGCAGCACCCGCCCCAGCGCGCGGGTGGTGGCCCGCACCGCCGTCCGGGCCTGCTCGGGGCCGCCGCGGGCCCGCAGGTGCGGCAGCCCGTCGAGCGCGAAGCTGAGAAGGGAGAAGCCCCGTCCGTAGCGGCGGGCCTTGTCGACCTCCTTGGTCGCCACGTCGGTGAAATAGGCGAGGTTGTAGGCGGAGGAGTCGGGATCCCGGAGCGCCAGTCGCTGCAGCGCACGGAAGCGTCGGGCCGAGAGCAGCGCCGCCGCGCCCACCCCCGCGAGCGCGGCCGCGGCCTCCAGCGCCTCGGGCGAGAAGCCCTGCGGGGCATCGGAGAGCTGGGCGAGCGCGAGCCCCTCGCCGCGGGCCGCGAGTGGAATCCAGAGGCCGGGGCCGTCCACCACCCAGGGCCGTCCGGCCGAGAGGAGCGTGCGTGCCTCCGGGTCCGGCGCGAGCAGCTCGGCGAAGGCTTCGGGGGCCGCGCTTCCCGCCGTGGCGCGAAGCACGAAGCGCCCGGCGTCGTCGGCCAGCCACAGCGCGCCGGTGCCCGCCCCCACTGCGCGGACCAGCTCACCCAGGAGCAGCTCGTGGAATCCCTCGGCGTCGGGATCGCGGAGGAGCGCCGCCGCACGCCGGTGCAGCTCTGCCTCCTGCCGTGCCGCCGCCGCGTCCGCCCGGGAGGCATCGCGCTCCCGGCGCAGATTCACCCACGGGACCGAGCGCTCCACCGCGCCGAGGAGCGCGCCGCCGTCACCCGACGACGCCCACTCGAACGGCGGCGTGAGGTGCGGCACCGGCCGACCCGGCTCCACCCAGGCGACGACCGGGACGTCGGGAAACGCGGCGCGGAAGGACTCCAGGGCCGCAGGGTCGTCCGGTGCGCCGACGACGAGGATCTCCGGGGCCCCCGCCGTCTGCTCCAGCTCGTCCGGAGCTCCGGCCCAGGCCACCACGTGCCCCGCCTCGGCCAGGTGCGCCGACAGCGAGGACCGCACCTGGGCACGGGCGTCCACCACCCAGAGCTGGAGCGGGGTGGTCAGTCGAGAAGCGCCTCCGGCAGCTCGGCGGCGAAGACGAAGCGCGCCGGGCCACGCAGGGTGGTGCGCTGGAGATCCGCCGACACCCGGATCGACAGCCGGCCGCCGGGCAGCTCCACCGGCACGAAGGCATCCGGCGGGACCCAGCCAGCGACCACCGCCGCCGCGACCGAGGCGGTCGCTCCCGTGCCGCAGGCGTCGGTCAGTCCCGAGCCCCGCTCCCACACCGAGACCTGGAGGCCCTCGCCGTCGCGGGTCACCGCCTCGACGTTGGTCCGGTCGGGGAACCCGGGGAGGTACTCGAGGCGCGGCCCGTGCGCGCGGACCACCTCCGGCGGCGCCCCGAGCAGGACGAGGTGCGGATTGCCCATGCTGACCGCGGTGCCCGGCCACTCCACCCCGGCGACCGGCGCGCCGACGAACGGGCCACCGCCGGGGCCGCGGGGAAGGTGCGGCGCCTGCAGCCGCGCGGGGCCGAGCTCGATCTCCACCTCGACCACCTCGCCCCCGGAGCGGCGCACGCGCGCCGGCAGCACGCCCGCGCCGGTCTCCACCTCCAGCGCGTCGCGGCCGGGCTCCCGGTCCAGGAGGTGTTTCACCACGCAGCGCAGCCCGTTGCCGCACATCTCGGCGAGGCTGCCGTCGGAATTGTGCACCACCATCCGCGCCGCCGCCTGGGTCGAGGGGAGGAGCACCAGAACGCCGTCCGCGCCGACGCCGCGCCGCCGGTCACAGAGGGCCCGGGAGGTGGACGGCGAGACGTCGGTGCCCGACGCCCGGCGATCCAGCACCAGGAAGTCGTTGCCCAGCCCCTCGTACTTGAAGCCCCGCTCCTGGCGGGCGCTCACGACTCGCCCTCACCGGGGCGCCGCGGCGAAGGGCGGGCCAGCGCCCGGCGGAGCGTGAGGAGCTCGACCTCCTGCGCCGCCAGCTTCCGCTGGAGCTGGTCCACCCGGCTGGAGAGGTCGACCGCCTGCGCTTGCGCGGCCTCCACCTGGGCCCTGGCTTCCTCGCGCTCCTGCGCCCGCTCGTCGGCGATCGCGTCCCGGGCGGCCACCGCCTCGGCGAGCATCTGCTGCAGCGCCCCCGGTGCTGCGCCGGTAGCCTGGGCGACCTCCAGGGCCGCGTGGAGGCTCTGCTCCCGCTCCGCGGCCTGCTCCGCCTGGATGGCGAGCGCGTCCCGCTCGAACTGGACCGAGGCCAGGTCGTCGCCGAGCTTTCCGACCTGCTCCTCCAGCTCCGCCACCCGGCCCTCGGCGAACTCCTTCTCCTCGTCGCGCATCCGGGCCCGGGCGCGCTCCTGGGCCAGCTCGACCTGAACTTGCTCCCGGGCCTGCTTCGCCGCGCGCGCCTGCTCCTCGCCGCCCTGCCCCGCCTCGAGCACGGCCAGCCGCGACGCGGTCTCCTCTCCGGCGGCCAGCGCCGCGTCACGCTCGCTGGCGAACAGGTCTCGCTCCGCTCGCATCGGACCGAGCGCACCCTCGGCGGCCTCCGCCCGCTGGACGGCCGCATCCAGGGCGGCGCGCGCCTGGTCCGCCCCGGCCAGCGCCGCCTCGAGGACCTCCACCCGCGTCCGGGCGTCCTCCAGCACCTGGCCGAAGGCCTCCGCCCGGGCGGTGGCCTCGGCGTGCTGTGTCCGCAGCGCGGCGAGCTCCTGGACCGCCGGCGCGGCGTGGCCGAGCGCCTCGGTCCGCTCGGCCAGCGCCGAGGCGGTGTGCTGGAGCTCGACCTCCAGCGCGACGACCCGCGCCTCGAACCCCGTCGCGGCGGTGCTGGCCGCGCCCCGCGCCTCGGCCAGCGCGCGGTCGAGCTCCTCCCTTCGCTCCTCGGCCTCGGCGACGCGCTGCTCCAGCGAGGCGAGCTGCGCCTGCAGCCGTGACAGCTCGGACGAGGCGGACCGGGTCGCCTCGTGCGCCGAGTCGCGCTCGGTGCCCAGCAGCGCGTGCGCGGCCTCGAGCTCGCCGAGTCGCTCTCGTGCGGCGGCGAGCGCGGACTCCGCCGCCTCGTGTCCGGCGAGGCGTTCGCGCAGCGCGGCGAGCTCCGATTCCGCCTCGGTCAGCGCCGCGTCGCGCTCCCTGGCGAGCTGCGATCCCGCGGCCTCGTGCGCGGCCAGCCGCTCACGCGCGGCGGTGAGCTCGGATTCCGTCGCCGCCAGCCGGCTCCTCGCGTCCTCCGCGAGCCTCCCTGCCTCTGCCTCGAGGCCGGCGACCCTGGCCTGAAGCACGAGATGCGCCTCGTTCAGCTCGGTGAGCTCCGCCTGGCGCGCTGCCTCGGCCTCCGCTTCCGCCTGCGCGCGGGTGCGCAGCGACTGGAGCTGGGTGTCGAGGTCCTCCGTGCGGCTCACTTGAAGCTCGAGCTGGCCGATGGTCCGCTCGAGGGCCTCGTTGCGCTGGGCCTGCTGCCTCCGGTCCTCCTCGGCACGCTCGGCCCGGGCCACGGCGTCGCGGGCGAACACCGCCGTGCTCGAGGCCCGCTCCTCGACCCGCTCCAGCGCCGCCCGGGCGTCGTCTCGCTCGGCGCCGAGCGCGGCCACGTCCCGGTCCCGCTCCGTCCGCGCCATCTGCACCGCGGCCTGTGCTTCCTCGAGCGCCTGCCGGGCGATGGCCAGCTCCTGGGTGATGGCCGCGTCCTCGGGAGTCTGGAAGTTGGCCTGGGCCAGCGCGGACTCGGCGGTCGCCAGCCGCTCCTCCAGCGCTCCCGCCGTGGCCCGCGCCACGGCCTCCTGCTTCTCCAGCACCACCACGCGGTCCGCGAGGCGGTCCCGCTCGCCCGAGGCGGCGAGCAGCTCGGTGCGGACGGCCTCCAGGTCCTCCGGCGAGGGTCCCAGCTCGGCCGCGGCCCTGGCCTCGGCG
>DASXGF010000127.1:0-3521 GCA_036489275.1 Myxococcaceae bacterium
CGGCGGCATCGGCGTCACCTTCGAGCACGACCTGCACCTGTATCTCCGGCGCCACAGCGTCGACCGCGCCCTGGCGGGCACGCCGAGCGAACACCGGCAGCGCATCGGGCTCCTGCTCGACCATCGGGTTGGCGGTGCCGGGAGGGCGGCATGAGCGCAATCCAGGCAGAGGCCACAGAGGGCACCGCGGAGATGGAGGACTTGGCGTCCTTCCGGGCGCGGGCGCGGGAGTTCATCCGGTCCAACCTCAAGCCCTTCCCGGTGGAGCAGCTGCGCTGGGAGCGGTTCGGCGGGAGCGAGGAGGAAGAGCTGGCCGGGATCGCCCGCGAGCGCGAGGTCCAGCGCATGCTCTTCGACGCGGGCCTGGCCGGCATCTGCTTCCCGCGTTCATACGGCGGCCAGGGCTTGACGCGCGCGCATCAAGAGGTGCTGAACGAGGAGCTGGTGGGCTACGAGTTCCCGCTGCGGTCACAGGTCCCGACCTACACCCCGTGCGCGGCGATCATCCTCGAGTTCGGGACGGAGGAGCAGAAGCTCCAGCACATCCCCGCCATCCTGAAGGGCGAGGAGCTCTGGATGCAGTTCCTCTCCGAGCCGAGCGGCGGCTCCGACGTCGCCGGCGCGCTCACCACGGCCGTCCGGGACGGAGACCAGTGGGTGCTGAACGGGTCCAAGGTGTGGACCACGGGCGCCTGGTGGTCGGACTGGGGCCTTTGCCTGGCGCGAACCAACTGGGATGTGCCCAAGCATCGGGGTCTCACTGTGTTCATGCTGCCTATTCACCAGCCGGGCATAGAGATGCACCGAATAGAGATGCTCAATGGGTCGCGCGAGTTCTGCCAGGAGTTCATCACCGACGTGGTCGTTCCCGACTCCGACCGCGTGGGTGAGGTGGACGACGGCTGGACCGTGGGCGTCCGCTGGATGACCCACGAGCGCCTCCTGCACAACTCGGAGTACGTGACCCACCCGCCCGGAATCCGGCAGGGCAACAGCGGCGCGACCGTGGTGTACGACATCGCGCGTGCCCATGGGCGGATGGACGACCCCGTGGTGCGGGACATGGTCGGCGAGGCGCACATGCTGGAGGTCGTGGGCGACGAGGTGCTGAAGCGGGTCAGCGACATCATGGTTTCCGGGCGGCGATCCGACCAGGTGGCCGCGGTGGGCAGGCTGTTCAAGGGTGCCTCGGTGAACCGGATTGCCACGCTCGCCTTCGAAGTGGCCGGGGCGGACGGCGCCGCTTGGCCTCAGGATGTGACGGGCCCGATGGCCGCGGTCAACTTCCTCATGCGCCAGGGCGGCAGCATCGGCGGCGGGACCACCGAGATGGCCCGCAACGTGATCGCCGAGCGCGTGCTGGGCATGCCCCGTGAGCGCACGCTGGACCGCGACGTTCCCTTCCGCGACGTCCCACGCAGCCGCCCGTCGGGTACTTGAGCAGCGCCTGATCAGGGTCGCGGACACCGACGGGAGGACGGGCATGGCGTTCGCGGAGGTCAATGGTCTCGCGCTGGCCTACGAGGTCATCGGCGACGGGCCCGGCCGCCCCTGGGTGATCACCCCGGGTGGGCGCTTCAGCAAGGACGAACCGGGCGTGCGCGAGCTGGCGCAGGCGTTGGCGGCTGAGGGCCAAGGCCACCGGGTGCTTATCTGGGACAGGCCCAACTGCGGCGAGTCGGACGTGTGCTTCGCGGGTGCGAACGAGTCCGCCATGCAGGCCGACGCGTTGGCGGCGTTGCTCGAGCATGTCGGCCTGGCGCCGGCGGTGATCGCCGGCGGGTCGGGCGGCGCCCGCGTCTCGCTGCTCACGGCCTCGCGGCATCCTGGGGTGGCCGCCGGGCTGGCGACGTGGTGGATCAGCGGCGGGGTATTCGGCCTGCTGGTGCTCGCCACGCATTACTGCGGGGGCTCGCTCGCCGCGGCCTGGACCAACGGTATGGAGGCCGTTGCGGACCTGCCCGAATGGGCCGAGTCCCTCGCGCGCAACCCCTCGAACCGCCGCCGCATCCTGGAGGAGGACCGCGACGTGTTCATCACCACCATGGAGCGCTGGATGGAGGCCTACTGCCCCCGCGACGGCCAGCACATCCCCGGCCTTCCCGACGAGGACGTGCGGGCACTCGACCTCCCGGCCATCGTGTTCCGTAGCGGCGAGAGCGACGCCTACCACACACGCGCCACCTCTGAGGCGCTGGCCTCACTGTTGCCGCGGGCGAGCCTCGTGGAGCCGCCCTGGGGCGACCGGGAGTGGATCGAGCGGGGGGAGGCCCGCGAGGAACGCGGGGAGGGCATCTTCTCGCGCTGGCCGCTGCTGGCGCCCCAGCTGCTGGCCTGGGAGGCCGAGGCGCTGGGCTAGCTCGTCGGACTAGCTGCGCGGGGCCGCCGCCACACTGGGCGGTGCGGCCGCGTCCGATCGTCCCGCGGGACCGTCCTCGAGTCCGAGGGCCCGGACGAAGACGCGGGTGAACTGCTCCACGCCGGTATCGAAGTCGCACTCGAAGAGGTCCTGGACGAACCACATCTCCGGGAACCGGTACGTCATGGAGCCGAGCGCGGCCGCGGTGACGTCGGGGTCGAGACCCGGATCGACCAGGCCGTGGCGCTGCAGGCTCCGGATGGAGTCGGTCATCGCCCGGTGGTAGTGGAAGTGGCGCTCGGTGCGTAGGGCGCGGACGTCCGGGTCGAAACGGGACACCTGCTCTATGACCCCCATGATGCGCGCTTCCTCGCGGTAGCTCTTGAGGTGGATCCGCATCGCCTCTCGTATGCGTTCGGCGGGAGTCAGAGTCGAGCTCGGGTCCAGGATGACGGTGTCCATGGGCGCGCTCAGGCGCTCTTCGACCTCGTTGGCGACCTCGCGGAAGACCTCTTCCTTGGACTCAAAGTAGTGGTAGAAGGATCCGTGCGAGAGCCCGGCGCGCTCTGCAATGTCGGAGATCCGCGCATCAAGGAACCCGTCGCGCTCGAAGATCTCCTTCGCCGCGGCGACCAGGCGCGCCCGCGTCTCGACGCCCTTGCGGGACCGCGGCCCACTCGGCTTGTCGTTCGCGCTGTCGTCCGCGCTCGCGAGCGGTTCGGCTGTCGACACGCCCTTCTCCTTCCGTCCGGGAAACGGCTCCTTGGCCGACGGTCCCATCAATGTACCGTCGCGCCGGTCATGCCCAAGGGGAGATGCCGTGGCGTTGCTCGCGCGCTCACGCGTCCCCCCGCCGTAGCAGCAGCACCCCCGAGGGCGTGCCGCCGCCGGAGGTGACCACGGCGGTCTTGGCGTCGCGCACCTGGCGTTCGCCGGCGTCATGCCTGAGTTGCGCCACCGCCTCGTAAAGGAAGCCGAAGCCGTGCGTCCTCCCCTCGGAGAGCTGTCCGCCGTGCGGGTTCACCGGGAGCTCGCCGTCCAGGGCGATGCGGCGTCCGCCATCGAGCCAGTCGTAGGCATCACCGAACCCGCAAAACCCGAGAGCCTCGAGCCATGAGATCGCGTTGAAGGTGAACCCGTCGTACACGAGCGCGAGGTCGAC
>DASXGF010000589.1:0-4169 GCA_036489275.1 Myxococcaceae bacterium
CGGGCGACGTCGTAGCGGACGAGCAGCGCCTCGCAGAGCCCCTGGACCTGCTCGAGGCTCTGCCGGGCCAGGGTGTCGGCCTGCGCGTCCACGCCTTGCGCGAGCGCGATGCGCGACTCGAGCAGCAGGACCGGCGTGCCCACCGGCGAGTGTGCGGCACGGGCCTTCGCGGCCAGGCCCACTGCCTGATCGACACGCTGGTCGTTCACCGCCAGGAAGCCTCGCGCCAGCAACGCGCCGACGTTCGAGGGATCACGCTCCACGGCGACCTCGAGGTCCCGGGTCGCTCGACCCTGTGCGACCTTGGTCGGCAAGCTCCGGTCGCGGAGCGCGAGGTCCGCGGAAAGGACGTTCCAGGCCGCGGCCGTAGGAGGCGTGCCCAGCTCGGACAGGAGCCGCCGCGCTCCGTCCACGTCCCGCATCTCGCCGTCGCGGGCTGCGAGATAGGTCGACAGCGCGCGTCCGGCCTCCGGTTCGAGGGCGGCGGCGACACTCGCCGCGTCCGGGTAGAAGCCCGGCGCATCCTCGACCTTCACTCCGCTCCAGCGTGGCGCGGGCCCCTTCGCGGGCGAGATGCGAGCGCCGGACGGTTGCCCGTCGGCACGCGAGACGGTGAAGGACAGCGACCCGGTCCGCTCCTCCTTGAGCAGGACCGCCATCAGACGGTGCGTTCCCGGCTCGAGGCGCACGGCGCGCGCGGCGACGGTGGATCCGGGACGCTCGTACGTTCGGCGCTCGTGGAGCACCGTGCCGTCGAGCAGCATCCGGTGGGTGCTCGGGCTGGTCGCCCGGATGACGTAGAGCGTGGCGACGGGCACCTCCACGTCCACCGCCGCGACGTACACGTCACCGGCGAGCCCCTCGGCCTCGAGCGACAGACGCCCCCCGGCGATGGGGAGCACGCGAGCGGTCACCACGCCGAAGGGCCCCGTCACGGTCTCCGGAATCGCGCCGGTTCGCTCGGGCTCGGTGCGCTCGCCGAATGCGAGGAGGTGCAGCGGCGACAGCGGACCGAGAAGCGTCACCTCCGCCGGAACCCCTGCGGCCGCCCGGGTCTCGGCGAGCTCCGGCTTCTCGTCGAGGAATTGCAGCTGGGCCAGTGTCTGGCGGAGCAGGACCGCGGTCTCGCCCCCCGCTCCCGCGGCCAGCGCCTTGGGCGCCTCGGCGAGGATGCGCGCGTCCAGCGAGCTGGCCAGCCCCGCGCTCTCCTGGATCTGCCGGGCGGCGACCGTGGCCAGCGGGTGCTTCGGCGCGGACTGCACCAGCCGGAGCGCGGCATCGAGCGCCACCTCGGGGTGCCCCTCCCGGAGAGCAAGGACCTGGACCAGGGTCAGCGCGTAGGGCTCACCCGGGTCGCGGTGGAGCGCGTCCTCGGCGAGCGTCCGGGCGCGGCCAGGCTGGTTCTCGACCAGGAAGGCATGGAACCCGGCCAGGGCCACGGTGCGCGCCGGGGCTCCAGCGTCCTTCGCGCGGCCCGCGGCCTCGTCGAGCGTCGCGGTGGGAGAGGGTGGGACGTGGGCGCAGGCGCACAGCGCGAGCACCAGGACGGGGAGAAGACGACGCATCGGAGAGCTTTCGTGGGGGCGGGCGACCGCCGGTCACTTCTTGGCAGCAGTGTGGCGGCTGCTGGGCGCCGGAGGGCGCACCGAAACCGGCTTCTTGTTGTCGCTCGAGGTCTTACGCTTGGTGGTTCCCTTGGCAACCGTCTTCGACTTCGCCGGGGGAGACGGATCGGTCAGCACCATCGGCTCGGGCAGGTCCGGCGGCTCCCGGCCAATCTCGTAACCCACCTGGCGGAACGTACACTCCCCGTCGATGCAGCCGAGGGCGGGGGTGGGGGGCGCGCCGAAGCTGTTCCGCCAGTCGGTGCCCAGGAAGAGGGGCTCGCCGACCGGCCGCTGGTCGATGTCGGTGCCGACGAACGCCTGGAGCTGCCCGGCGCGGTCCACCTCGAGCTTGACGTGCGCGGCGCCGCCCGGGGGGCTGGGAGGGCCGAGCATCGTGCCCCGACGCTCGCCGAGCGCCCACTCGAAGGCCACCGGCTCGCCCGCTCCGGAGACGATGACCGCCACGTAGCGCCCCGGGCTCCCGAGCAGGACCAGGGCCGACTGGGGCTCACGGCTCACGCCGAGGAGCTGCTCGCGGATCGCGGCAAAGAACGACGAGGGAGGGGCGCTCGCCGTCACGTCGGCGATGAGCTGGGCGGAGATGCCGTCGCGATCGACCAGGTCCAGGTTCAGCCGCCCGACGCTGACGTCCTCGGAGAGGGCCGGAAAGCGCACCGTGCGGCCCTCGAGCCCCGGGATCCGGCCCCAGGCGATGAGCGGGATGGCATCGGGGCCTTCCCCGAGAACCATCCGGCGAACCGTGCTGGTGTCGGCGATGCGGCCGGGCGAGGTGGTGGCGGTCTCCAGGCGGAGGTCGGGCGCGGTGAGCGCGGTCCCTGGCGAGGGGCGGGGCGGCGGATGGTAGCGGCTCCGCACCCAGCTGACGCCGAGGACGGCGAAGGCGGCGACGACGACCGCGACCTCGGCGACCCTGAAGGCCTTGCGGAGCACCGAGCGGACCTGGTTCTTCAGCTGCTCGACGCGGGAGATCTTCCGCGGCACCTGGCTGAACGACACCGGGGCGAACGGCTCGAGATCGAGCATCAGGTCCGCCACCCGCTGGTACCGGTCGGCGGGGGAGGGCCTGAGGCAGCGGAGGACGATGCCGTCGAGGCGCTTGTCGCTTCCCGGGCGGCGCTCGCTCGGCGGATCGAAGGTACCGATGGGCACCTCGCCCACCAGGAGCTCGTAGAGCATGACCCCGAGCGAGTAGATGTCGGCGCGATGGTCGGCGTTCTTCGCGTCGACGCGCTGCTCGGGGGCCATGTAGCTCAGCGTGCCCATCGAGACGTGGGTCTCGGTCACGTTGTAGCGGCTGGTGAGCTTGCTGTCGTCGAAGAAGGTGGCGAGGCCGAAGTCGGTCACCTTGGCGATGCCGCCGGCCTGCTCGTCGAAGAGGATGTTCTCCGGCTTGAGGTCGCGGTGCACCACGCCGCGGGTGTGCGCGTAGTCGATGGCGCGAGCGATCTCCATGATGATCCGGAGCGCGCCGGGGATGTCGAGGAGCGGCGAGCGCATCACCTCGCGAAGCGAGGGACCGTCCACGTACTCCATCACCAGGTAGTAGGTGCTCTCGGCCTTCCCCTTGTCGACGATGCTCACGACGTTGGGGTGGCTGAGGGTGGCGAGGGCCGCGGCTTCCTTGTCGAAGCGGGCGACGAAGGTGGGATCGGCAGCGAGCTCGCCGGAGAGGATCTTCACCGCGACGACCCGACCGAGGCTCAGCTGGACGGCGCGGTGGACCTCGCCCATGCCCCCCTTGCCGACCAGCTTCTCCAGGCGGTAACCCGGAATGTGCGGAGGCCCCGCGACCGGCCGCGCTGGAGGATGGGTGGCTTCGATCGAGGCTGACATCGCGGGGGGACGTGTGCGGCCTTCCGAGGCTACCCTTTAACGAGGCATGCCAACCACCCGGGAACGACTACAGGATCTGCACGCCGAGCTGGCAGGGTGCCGCGCGTGCCCACGGGTGATGGGGACTCCCGTCCACCCTTCCGCACAACCGGCGCGGATTCTCCTCGTCGGGCAGGCGCCGGGACCCCGGGAAGCATCGCTGGGCAGGCCGTTCGCGTGGACCGCGGGGCGCACGCTCTTCGGGTGGTTCGCCTCGGTGCTCGGGGCGGACGAGGAGGCGGTTCGCAGGCACGTGTATCTGTCGGCGGTCACCCGCTGCTTCCCGGGAAAGGCGCCGGGGGGGGGCGACCGCCGGCCGGATCCGGACGAGGTTGCGCGCTGTCGCCGGTGGCTTCGAGTCGAGGTGGAGCTGATGCGGCCGCGGCTCGTGGTGCCGGTGGGAACGCTGGCGATCGCCGAGGTGATGGGGCACCGGGGCGGGCTCGCGGAGGTGGTGGGGACGTCGCACCGGCTGGTGTTCGAGGGGCACCGTGCCGATGTGATCCCGTTGCCACATCCGTCCGGCGCATCGACGTGGCATCGGATGGAGCCGGGGAAGACGCTGCTGGCGCAGGCGCTGGGGCTGCTGGCGTCGCATCCGGAAGTGGTGCGGGCGTTCGGGCGGGCGGGTGAGAGGCGGCGGCGGGCCTGAGTGGAGACCCGGGTGCG
>DASXGF010000025.1:0-4766 GCA_036489275.1 Myxococcaceae bacterium
TCGTCCCGGGCGCGCTCGAGGGCCGGAAGGGGGAGGCCCGCCGGGCCGGCGTTGAAGTTGATCGCTCGCATGGGTCGGACTTCTACACCCCGGCGCGGCAGGGGTAGAAGCACAGTCCGCCATGGTCCGGCCACGAGTGTCGGCATTCCTGGGCGCCAGCCTCGACGGCTTCATCGCCGAGGCGGACGGCGGCCTCGGGTTCCTGAAGCCCTTCGAGCAGGAGGAGCACGGCTACGCCGACTTCTACGCCTCGGTGGACACGCTGCTCATGGGCCGGAAGACGTACGAGACGGTGCTCGGCTTCGGCGCCTGGCCCTTCGGCGATCGGCGCGTGGCGGTGCTGAGCCGCAGGCACGGGAGCCCCGGTTCAACGAGCGCTTCCTCCGGGGAGAGCCGGCGGACGTGCTCGCGGCGCTGGGCGCGGAGGGCGCCCGCCACGTCTATGCCGACGGTGGAGAGGTGGTGACCCGGTTCCTCGCCGCGGGGCTCCTCGACTCAGTGACCGTCTCCATCGTCCCGGTGCTGCTGGGGACGGGCGTCCGGCTCTTCGCCACCAGCCCGGGGCGGCACGACCTCACGCTGGAATCCGCCCGGACGCTGCCCTC
This sequence comes from Myxococcaceae bacterium, assembly GCA_036489275.1. Classification (GTDB taxonomy): domain Bacteria; phylum Myxococcota; class Myxococcia; order Myxococcales; family Myxococcaceae; genus RPRB01. The sequence continues at coordinate 606 of DASXGF010000025.1, forward strand.
GGGTGTGGTCCAGCTGCGGTACCGCTCCGGGGCGACGGCGCGGGACTGAGCCCTCACCCGCTCCCCGCCACGCCCCTCCATCTGGCCATGGCGCGGAGCCCGGACCCTCGTCAGTTGCTGCTGCCCTGCGGAGCCTCGAGCTTGCGCATCGCCTGCTCCACCGCCTTCCGCATGCTCAGGGTGTCCGCGCCCTGGCTGGGCGGGAAGTCGGCCAGCGACTTGAGATGGGCCGCGATGATGGCGGACGCCGCGGTCGGGGCCCAGAGCTTCTGCGCGACGAACTTCTTGCCGGCGTAGCCCCACTCCTCGGAGTCGGGGGTCATCTTCTCCATCGGGTCCATCAGGAGATTCACGATGTACGGAACGCTCGGGAACGCCTTCTCGTCGAACCAGCTGCCGGTGTGCTTCACGCCGAGGTGGACCTTCCACGCGTCCACCCGGATCGCCATGAGGTCGGTCTCGTCGTAGTAGAAGATCTCCCGCCGCGCGGACTTCTCGCTCTGTCCGGTCCACAGCGCCAGGTTGTTGTACCCGTCGAGGTGGACCTTGTAGCTGGTGGCCCCCATCTTCTTCCCCTTCACCAGCTCCTGCTTGAGATCGGGCAACCCCGCCGCCGCGGCCAGGGTCACGAAGAGATCCTCGTGGTTCTGGATGCCGTTGGAGACGCTGCCCGGCTTCACCTTGCCCGGCCAGCGGAGCAGCATCGGGACGCGGACGCCGCCCTCCCAGGTCGTGCCCTTCTCCCCGCGGAAGGGCGCGTAGCCGCCGTCCGGCCAGAGCAGCAGCTCGTTGCCGTTGTCGGTGGTATAGACGACGATGGTGTTGTCGGCGACGCCGAGCTCCTCGAGCTTCTTGAGAAGTGAGCCGACCTGCTCGTCGTGCTCGATCATCTTGGCTCGCACGACGTCTTGCTCGGCGCGCCCCTCGTCGACGGCCTTCTGCAGATATTTCGGCGTGGTGTGAGACCAGATGTGGATGGCCGTGGTGTTGAACCAGCAGAAGAACGGCTTGCCGCTCTTGCCATTCTTGTCGAGCCACTTCAGCGTCTCGTTGGTCACCTCCTGATCGAAGGTCTCCATCCGCTTGCGGGTGAGCGGGCCGGTGTCCTCGATCCGCTGCTTCCCCACCCGGCCGAACTTCGGGTCGGTGGTGGCGTCGTCCTTGTCGGTCGCCCAGGCGTGGAGTGCGCCTCGGGGGCCGAACTTCTTCGAGTACTCGGGGTTCTTCTGGCCGGGGTAGTCGAGCTCCTCCGGCTCTTCCTCGGCGTTGAGGTGGTAGAGGTTGCCGAACCACTCGTCGAAGCCGTGCACGGTGGGAAGGAACTCGTTCCGGTCTCCGAGGTGGTTCTTGCCGAACTGGGCGGTCGCGTAACCCTGGGACTTGAGGACCTCGGCCAGCGTGGGGTCGGACTTCTGGATCCCGCGAGGCGAGCCGGGGATGCCGATGGTGGTCATGCCGGTGCGGATCGGAAGCTGGCCGGTGATGAAGGCCGCCCGACCGGCGGTGCAGCTCGGCTGCCCATAATGGTCGGTGAAGAGCATTCCCTCGGCGGCGATGCGGTCGATGTTGGGCGTCCGGCCCATCATCCCGTGGGTGTACGCGCCCACGTTCCACATGCCGATGTCGTCACCGAAGATGACGAGGATGTTGGGCTTCTTCGGCGGCGCCGCCTTCTGCTGCCCGAACGCCGGCAAGGGGAGACAGCCCAGGAGAACGAGCAGCAGCCACCGCCGTCCGGATCGCATCGGTCCACCCCCTCGAGGTCACGGGCGCGCGGACACTACGCCCCGGGCTGTCCCGCTGTCTCGTGACGAGCGGGCAATTCGGCCTGATGTCCCGCTCAGAACGGATGCAGGAAGAGTCCGGACCTCAGCTTCGGCTCGAACCAGGTCGACTTGGGGGGCATGATCTCCCCGGCGTCGCTGATCGCGAGGAGCTCGCCCATCGAGGTGGGCCAGAGCGCGAAGCCGGCGCGCGCCTCCCCGCGATCCACCCGCGCCTGCAGCTCGCCGGTGCCTCGGATGCCACCGACGAACTCGATGCGCGGGTCCCGCCGCGGATCCTGGATTCCGAGCAGAGGGCCGAGGATGCCGTCCTGGAGGAGCGACACGTCGAGCGCCCGGAGCGGATCCGCGGGGATGCCGCTCGGAGACGCCGTCAGCCGCCACCAGCGGCCGTCGAGGTAGAGACCGAAGCGGTGCGGCCCCTCCGGCTCGGGCCTCGAGGCCGGTGCGACGTCGAACCGGCCGCGCAGCCGTTCCAGAAACCCCGCGCTCCCGCCGGCGCCGAGGTCCTTCACCAGCCGGTTGTAGGGGAGGATCTGCAGCGCCTCGTGGGAGAAGACGACGGTCAGGAACCAGTCCGTCTCTCCGCCGCCCTGGCCGCGCTCGCGGCGCAGCGCCTGGACGCGCGCCGCCGCGGCGCTCCGGTGGTGACCGTCGGCGATGTAGAGGGTGTCCAGCTCCGAGAGCGCCGCCTCGATGCCGCCGTTCTCCGACGGTGGCAGGACCCACACCGTGTGCTCCACCCCATCGTCGCTGGTGAAGCGCACGTCGGGCGACCGCTCGGCTCCGCGGCGGATGACCGCGTCCACCGAGGGGCGCGCCCGGTAGGCGAGGAAGACCGGCTCGTCGTTTGCGTCGAGCACGTCGATGTGGCGCGTCCGGTCGTCCTCCTTGTCCGGACGGGTGAGCTCGTGGCGCTTGATGCTCCCGCGCACGTACGCGTCCACGCTGGCGCACGCCACCAGGCCCGTCTGCACGTGCGACCCCATGCGCTGCCGGTAGAGCGAGAAGCGGGGGGCGTCGTCGAGGACGAGCCAGCCGTTCCGGCGGAACTCGTCGAGCGCCAGGCGGCCGCGGGCATGCACCGGGTCGGAGTGCTCGTCGACCTCCGGCGGAAGGTCCACCTCGGGCCGGCTGATGCGGAAGAAGCTCCGCGGCTTCCCGGCGGCGAGCGCCCGGGCCTCGGACGAGCTGACCACGTCGTACGGCGGGGAGGCGATGGAGGGCGCCAGCTCCGGCGGAGGGCGCAGGGCACGGAAGGGGGCGAGGAGTCGCATCGGTGCTCCGGCCGCTTCTAGCAGGGTTTCAGCCGCCGTCCGGTGCGAGGCGGTAGAGCGAGAGCCGTTCGCCGGTCGTCTCCCCGGGGAACGGCGGGACAATCAGCACGTCCGGCTGGGCCAGGACCAGCGTCGCTCCGCGCTCGACGAGCCGAGGCGGCGGCGCCTCCCCGGCGCGGTACGGCAGGCCGACCAGCACCGGCCGGCCGCTCCGCAGCGCGACGGTCCAGTCCGGGCGGCGGTTCCACTCGCCCTCCCGCGGCACCGGCACCACCGCTCCCGGGGGAGCCAGCGCGGCCAGGGCGTAGGTGCGCCAGTAGCTCGCGGCCAGCACCGCGCCTCGGTGGCGAGCGGAGAGCTCGGCCGCGACGGGGCGGAGCAGCTCCTCGCGCGGGTCGGGCTGGGCCACGGGGGCGACGAGCGCCACGGCTGCCAGGGCGAGCGCGCCTGCCGCCACCGGCGCCGCCCGCGGCAGGAACCGGTCGGCGAGCGCGCGCACCCCGAGCCCGATCGGCACCCAGATGGCGAGCACGGAGAGCGACAGGGGAAGGCAGAGGTAGCGCGGGTGGTAGCCGTTCTCTCGCACGTGGCGAACGGAGATCACCACGAGGAGCGCGGTGAGCGCCGCCAGCCCCGCCCCGGCCACCGTGCACGCCTCGGGCGTCCTGCGCCACTGCCGGACGGCGAGCGCGGCGACCGCGGCCAGCCCCGCTGCGACGAGCCAGGGAAGCGCGCCCACCTGCCACGCCGTCGCCAGCACCCGCCCTGCGTTCTCCAGGAGATGGCCGACGTCGAGCGAGGCCGGCGTCCGCACGTCCCACCCCTGGCTCCGGACGGTCCGATGCCAGAACCCCCGCACCGTGCCCTCCAGCACCAGGCCCGCGAGCACGGGGAGCCCCAGTGCCGCCCTGCGCCGGATGCCCGGCTCTCCTCCCCTCCCCTCGACCACCGCCAGCACCACGAGCAGCGGTGCGCTGACCAGCGAGGTCCAGGTGGCCAGGGCGCCGGCCACCGCCGCCAGGGCGAGCCACCGGCCTGGCCGCGCGCTCCGTGCCGCGCCCCGGAGGCCCCACCAGGCCCAGAGCAGGCCCGGGAGCTGC
>DASXGF010000036.1:0-4326 GCA_036489275.1 Myxococcaceae bacterium
CTGGTCGAGGGACTGCGCACCAAGGTGACCTCGGACCTCTCGAACCTCGGGGCCAACGTCTTCACCATCTCCAAGTGGCCCGCGGGCATCAACCTCCAGCGGATGGACTGGAAGCGGTACCAGCGCCGGGCGAATCTGGGCCTGGAGGACCTCCGGGCCGTTCGCGAGGGGTGCCCGTCGGTGAGCACCGCCTCCGCGCTGACCGGGCTCGGCCCGAACAAGATCTCCAGCGCCATCGCCGAGACCCAGCCGAACGTCTTCGTCCAGGGCACCACCGCGGAGTGGATCGACACCAGCGGCCGCGCAATCTCCGCGGGCCGGTTCTTCTCCCCGCACGAGGTGCAGGAGGCCCGCGCGGTCGTGGTGGTGGGCCTCGACGTGGCGGACAAGCTCTTTCCCGGGCAGGACCCGCTCGGGCGGGAGGTCCGCATCCGGGGCCGGATCTTCCAGATCGTGGGGCTCCTCGAGAAGCGGGGGAAGATCTTCGGGCTCTTCAACGCGGACAACATCCTCATCCTGCCGCTGCCCAACGCGCTGGACATCTTCGGGCGCAACCGCAGCCTGCGGCTCAACGTGGCGGCCGCCGACCCGACGAAGCTCCAGCGTGCCCAGGACGAGGCCACCGCGCTGCTGCGGATGCGGCGGAACGTGAAGCCGGACGCCCCGAACAACTTCGAGGTCGACACCAACGAGACGATGACCCGGACGTTCAACAACCTCAGCAACGTCATCACCGCGGCGAGCTTCGGGATCTGCCTGCTGTCCCTGGTGGTGGGCGGCATCGGCATCCTCAACATCATGCTGGTGAGCGTGACCGAGCGGACCCGGGAGATCGGCATCCGCAAGGCGCTGGGGGCGAAGCGCCGCCGCATCCTCGGTCAGTTCGCGCTGGAGGCGGTGACGCTCTCGCTCTTCGGTGGCGTGCTGGGGCTGGCGCTCGGGCTGTCGTTGACCGCGCTCGGGCGCTGGGCCTTCGGCTTCCCGATGAGCGTCCCGGCCTGGGCCATCGCCCTGGCGCTGGTGATGAGCAGCGGGGTGGGCCTGGTGTTCGGCATCTACCCGGCGGCGCGGGCCGCGGCCCTGGACCCGGTGGAGGCGATGCGCAGCGAGTAGTCTGCCGGCCGTGGACGCTCGCGCGCTGCCGTTCCTCGGGCTCGGCCTGTCCAGCAACCTGGACCCGGCGGTGGAGCCAGATCCCTGGGCGCTCCACGCCGAGGAGCCGGGCCTCTTCGACCTCGTCGAGTACAGCGCGCCGCTCTCGCTCGAGGAGGCGGAGCGCACCGCGGGGCACTTCCCGGCGCTGATGGCCGCCCGGCGGACGCTGCCGGTGCTCTTCCACCCGGTGCATCTGAACCTCGCCGGGCCCGAGCTCGAGCTGCCCGGACGCCTGGCCACGCTGGAGGCGCACGCCCGGGCGGTGGGCTCGGCCTGGGTCGGCAACGACGTGGCCTGGTGGCACGTCGGCGGCACCGCGCTGCCCGGATACCTCTACCTCCCGCCTCCCTTCAGCCCGGTCGGCCTGGAGGTCGCCGCGGCCCACGCGCTCCATGTCGCGGAGGCCCTGTCGGTGCCCCTCGCCCTGGAGAACCCGGTGGTGGTGCGCCGCGACGGACCGCTCCACGTTCTGGACTTCATGGCCCGGCTGCACGCGCGCACCGGCTGTCCGCTGGTGCTCGACGTGGGGCACCTGGTCGCGGCGCAGCTGGTGGCGGGCTTGCCGCTGGAGACCGGTCTGGACGGATTTCCCTTCGAGGCGGTCATCGAGGTCCACGTCGCCGGCGCGGTCATCACCCGCACCGCCGAGGGCCGCGGCGTGTACATGGACGACCACGGGCAGCCCCTCCGGAGCGAGGTGCTCGGGCTGCTCGCCGAGGTCCTGCCGCGGTGCCGGGCGCTCCGGGCGCTGGTCTTCGAGGGCGACGGGCATCCGGCGGGCGTTGCGCGGCGCACGCTGGCCATGCTGCGGACCCTGCTCGAGCCGGTCGCCGAGCGGGTGGTGGTGGAGGTGCCGCCGCCCAGGGGGCCTCCGCCGCCGCTGCCTGCCGGCGCCCTCGACCTCGCCTGGCGCGGGTTCGACGTGGTGCACGGGCGTGCCCCGCCGGCCGAGGATGCCGAGGGGGTGCGCGCCGAGCAGGGGTTGCGGCTGGCGGTGACCGCCGAGGCGCTCGATGCGCGCTGGCCGCTCTCGCGGCCGCTGCTCGCTCCCTCCCGCCCGGCGCTGGAGCGGTTCCTGGCCTCGGATGCCTTCCGCGAGGCGTTCGCGAGAGGTCAGCCGCTCGACGTCGCCTGGGCGGGCTGGGCGCGAGGCGAGGCTCGGGCCTCCGGCGCTCCGGAGCTGGCGACGGCGCTGGCCTTCGACAGCTGGGCGCACGGGCTCGCGCGCACGCCGGGCGGACGCAGCGGGGTGTTCGCCGCGGATCTGGGCGAGGCGCTCTTCGCCGCGCGGGCGCTCCGGCGGCACCTCGCGGCGCGGGCGCTGGGCGAGGGTGTTCTGCCGGAGGGCGCCCTGGAGGGGTTGGCGCAGACGGTCCGCCGTGCTCCCACACGTCCGTGGAGGGTCCACGCGCGGTGGAACCGGGGGAGGCTGGAGGTGGGAGAGCGTGGGCTGGACCCGCCCGGGGCACCGGGGGAGACTTCCGCTCCGACATGAATCGCAACCTGGCCATCGTCCTCCTGGTGGTGATCACCGGCTTCAGCGCCGCCGGAATCGTGGGTTATCGCCGCGCCAGCGAGGCGCAGACGCAGGCGGCCAAGGAGATCGCCGCGCTCCGCCTCCGCGCCGAGGCGCTGGAGCGAGCGGGGTGGATCCGCAGCAACCCCGACGCGGACAGCTACCGGAACGACGTGAAGGGGTACCTCCGCTGGTACTTCGAGCAGGTCTCGAACCAGCAGGCGAAGTTCGGCGGCAACCCGGCCTACGACGACTACCTCAAGGACATCGACCGGAAGGCGAAGGCGGCGGCCGAGACCGAGCTGCCGCAGCTGCCCGACGGGCGCCCGCGCGGGCCGATGGCGAACCCGGTCAACCGCAAGGCGTTCTGGGAGTGGGAGAAGGCGATGTTCGACCGCATGCGTACCGGCAAGTACGCGCCGGTCCTCACCGGGACGGACAAGGGGCTGCGGCTCGACGTGGTCTCCGCCGACGTGGTGATGATGGGCAACAAGCCGAAGATCCGCTTCCCGATGGTGCTGTGGGGCGCGCAGCGCGAGACCCGCGAGGACGAGCGCACCGGGGTGAAGCGGGTGATGACCTGGGCGGAGTTCGCGACCACCTTCCGGCTGCTGGACGACAAGGGGAAGCTCTACGGCGAGATGAGCACCGGGAACCCGGGGATGCGCAACGACTTCCCCGAGCGGCTCATCGCGGAGTTTCCGCCGCAGACGGTGCTCGGGCAGTACGAGCTCGATCCGGTTCCGGCCAACGTGACCAACATGGAGATGCTCATCGCGGTCCGCTCGCACGCGCCGACCGGCGGCGACATCAACGCCCAGTACAGCTGGAAGATCCCGGTGCCCGACGACTGGAAGCTGAAGCCGGGCGAGACCTGGGAAGGCGCCACGGTCACCACGCGGAGCCAGGAAGAGATCGACCCCGCGGTGGCTGCACGCAAGGGCCAGAAGTAGGTCACGGCGGCCGCGTCCGAGGAACACGCTCAAGACCCTCGGAGCGTATGGTCGTCGGAGATCGGGGCGGCCACGTCATAGCCGGGCGGCCGCGTCCAAGGGATAGGTGAGACTCCCTCCGGGGACCAGGGCGGCCCCGCGCGCCCGACGCCGAGTCACACGACGGCGAAGTGGCTGGCCAGCCGGTGGATGGCCAGGTCCCCGGACTCGTCGAGGAGCGCCACGTCCAGCCGCGGGCTGACCGCCATCGCCCGCACGCCGCGCCCGGCGGGGAGCTCGGCCAGCACGCGCCCCTGACGGACGTCGATGGCCCGGACCGATGGGCCCGCGGCGAGCACCACCCCGTGCTCCAGCGCGGGCGGCACTGGCCCGGGGGCGACGCCGGCGGCGCCCGAGCGCCACTCCGGCTTGCCGTCGCGACGGACCCGGACCGCCGCTCCGGTGGTTCCCACGACCACCAGCTCCACGCCCGCGCGGAGCACGCCAGCCGGCCGCTCCGGGACGGGGACCGCTCGCTGCCAGAGCACCCGGCCGCGCACGTCCAGGCAGGCGAGGGTGGGGCGATCCTCGTTCAGTCCGGCGATCCACGCCCGGGCACCGCCGGCGGTGGGCGGCGCGGCCAGCCGCAGCGGGAGCTCGGTCAGCCAGCGCACCTCTCCCAGGACCGGGTCGAGCGCCAGCAGGGCGGACCGGTCCTCGCGG
>DASXGF010000054.1:0-2490 GCA_036489275.1 Myxococcaceae bacterium
CCCCAGGCGATGAGCGAATCCGGCGCGGTCGGCTCGAGCAGCTGCGCGGCGAGCGCGGCCTTCGCCTGGGCGAGCGGGACCAGCAACGTTCCGCGCGGGAGCTCCGAGGGCCTCGGGGCCGACCAGGTGCCGACCGGGTCGAGGCGCTGGCGTCCCTCGTACGGCGCCGCGGCCGGCCGGAGGTCGGTGATCTGGAAGGTCGAGACGCGGGCCGGGACGGCACGGCGGAGGAGGCGATGCTGGACGCCGTGGCGGTCGAGCGCCTCGGCCGCGACCTCCGCCCAGCCCGGCGGAATCGCCCAGCCGCCGCGCGGCAGGTCGACGCGAGCCGTGGCCGCCATCCGGCTCCGCAGCGGGACGCGCCACACCTCCGGCTTGTCGAGATGAAACCGGAGGTACGTCCCTCCGGTGGCCGGAGAGGGCGCGCGGTCGTATGCGTACGCGGGAAACTCGATGGTCTCGGTCTCCTCGCTCGCGGCGAGGGCCAGGTCGAGGGCGGCGGGCGGCTTGCTCGCGGTGTCCTCGTCCAGGCCGCGCATCCGCACTCGCCACGCCGGGCCGTGCCTGCGGACCGACCCGAGCGCCGCCGCGAGCACGTCGCGCGTCGTCACCACGCGCGTGCGGTAGTCCTTCCAGCTGTGGGTCTCCACGAGGACCGCGAGCCGGTTCCGGAGGGCCCAGTAGGTGTGCGAGAAGCGCGGCGGGTAGACGGTGCGGGTGAAGCCCGAGGCCGGATCGTCCTCGCGGACCAGCGACGGGTAGAAGTCGAGCGGGAGGTGGCCGCCGGCGCGCAGCTCGGCGTGGATCTCCTCCTGGAGCACGCGGGCCATCGCCTTCATCGGAGCCGGCCCCTCGAGGAGGGGCGCGACCAGGAGCGACACGTCGGGTAGGAAGTGCGCTCCGTCCGTGACGTGGAGGTCGACGAAGACCAGCGGGTCCCACGCCTGGAGCACCGGCAGCAGCGAACGCATCTCGGGCGAGTCCGCCTTCATCCAGTCGCGGTTCAGGTTGAGGTTCCGAGCGTTGCTGCGCCAGCCCTGGGAGCGGGGGCCGTTCTGGTTGGGCCGGTGGTGCGGCGAGGAGTGCTCGTGCCCGTCGACGTTGAAGATGGGTACGAAGACGAAGGTGAGCTGCTTCAGGATGCCAGGGAGGGCCGTCCCCTCGAGCAGCTCCCGGAGCAGCTGGAAGCCGGCGTCCTTGCCGTCGATCTCTCCCGGGTGGATTCCGGCCAGCGCGAACACCACCGGTCGTCCGCGGCGCCGCGCCGCCTCGGGGGTGAGCATCCCGTCGTCGCTCGCCGCGACCACCCACAGCGGCCGGCCCTCGGCGCTGGTGCCGAAGCGATCGGCGCGGACGCGGCCGCGGTAGCGACGGGTGAAGGCGCGGAGGAGCGCATCGACCTCGGTGGCGGGGCCGGTCTCGACGTAGCGGGTGCGCTCGGCGTGGGTCTCGAGGGGACGGGCGGTCGATCTGGGCATCGGGCCGCGCAGTCTGGACGAGAAGGCGTCTAGAGCGGGAGCACAGGTTGCAGCGCACCTTCGTGCTGCAGCAACCAGCGCTTTCGGTCCAGTCCCCCGCCAAATCCGGTCAAGCTCCCGTCCGACCCGATGACCCGGTGGCAGGGGATGATCACCGGCACTGGATTCTGGCCGTTGGCGGCCCCCACCGCGCGGGTGGCCCGAGGGTCTCCGAGCTCCTGGGCCAGGCGACGGTAGCTCCAGGTCTTCCCGGAGGGGATGCGGCGCAGCGCCTGCCAGGTCCGGCGCTGGAACTCGGTTCCGTGCAGTCGCACCGGGATGGAGGCGAGCGCGTCCACGTCCCCGGCGAAGAAGCTCCGGAGTGGCGCGGAGACGCCCGCCGGATCCTCGACGTCGACCCAGGCGCATCGGCCGAGCACCCGCGACGCCCACTCTCGCAACCGGGGGAGCCCGTCGAACGTCACCGCCACCAGCACCCCGTCCTCGGCCGCGAGACCGAGCGGTCCGATGGGAGAAGAGAGCGTCGCCACCTCGAGCGTCCTCACTGCGCACCTTCCGACCACAGCCACAGCGTTGCGTACCCGCGCCAGGGCCTCCAGCGCTCGGCGCGTCGTTCCACGTCCCGCGCGCTTGCCAGGAGCCGCCCGCGCCCGAGCGCCCGGCGCAGACCGAGGTCCGCGGCAGGGAGCGCGTCGGGGTCGCCGAGGGCGCGGAGCGCGACGATGGAGGCGGTCCACGGGCCGATGCCGCGGATGTCGTGGAGTGCGGCCTCGACCCGGTCCAGGGGCCACGTCCCGTCGAGCCGCAGGGCGCCGGAGCAGACGGCGCGCGCCAGGGCTCGGACCACCGGGGCGCGGAGCCGGAGCCCGGGCACGTCCTCCAGGGGAGCGACGGCGAGCAGCTCGGGTGAGGGAAAGCCGAGCCACGGCCCGCCGGGGAGCTCGGGCCAGGGCGTCCCGAAGGCCTCGACGAGACGCCGGGCGACGGTCACGGCAGCGGCCACGGAGATCTG
>DASXGF010000083.1:0-3255 GCA_036489275.1 Myxococcaceae bacterium
CAGGCCTTCAGTGCGCACCCAGAGGGCGCCCCGACGGAATCGACGAGGGTGTCTGCGGGGTCGCTCTGGCAGGTCTCTGCGGTGGAGAGCGAGAGCGTCCTCCTCGACGCGCAGAGCAGCTCTCGGACCATCAGGGTCCACCGGGACAGACTGGATCACCTGGTCCGGCACTAGGTCCCGTAAGGCGGTCACGACCGAACTGTGGCTCCGGGGGTTACCGGTTCAATCCCGGTTGGTCGCCCACGAAACTCCAGGACTTCTCCCCCGCTGCGCCGCTGCACGGTCGTCGCTTGTGCCGCTGGTGTGCTGTGACTTGTCGCGGCGGAGTTTCTCCCGGGAGCAATTCCTCACTCCTTCTCGGGGAACCTCTCGAAGCGGTAGGCCACCTCCGGCCCCTCCTCGCCCTCGTAGGCCACCCGGGCCACCAGCAACCCGAATGGCTCGGTGTACCGGGCCATTCGCAGGGGACCCAGGTCCACGGGGTCGAAGCCCACGTCGCGGATGAGTCCGGCGGCCACCGTCCTCGCCCGGGTGTCGTCCCCGCAGAAGACCAGATGGGGTCTCGGCGACCGCGTCCGGTGCCTGAACACGCCGTACAGGACCTCGCTGGGCACGGTCTGGAACGCGGCCACCACCAGCGCGCGGCGTGCCTTCCGCGCCACCTCCTCCGCGCCCGAGGAGGTGCCAGCGATCGCTAGCTCGGTGTCGTCGGCGTTCATCGGCATCGAACAGGTCATGAGGATCCTGCCCGACAGGTCCCCCGCCTGCTCCATCGCGTCGTCCACCTGGGACCAGTTCACCGCCAGCAGCACGGCGTCGCACTGAGCTGCCTCGCGCGGGCTTCCCGCTCGTGAATCGGCATGTGCTTTCCGGGCCAGGCTCTTCAGCTTGGACTCGCTCCGGGAGTAGCTGAAGACGACCTGGTGCCCCGCCCGCGCGAAGAGTGTTCCGAGCTTCGCGCCGATCGATCCCGAACCCACGATTCCGATGCGCATACCTCTCCTTGGCGGCCGACCTCGGTTCTCGACCCGCGTCGTCGATCTCATGGAGGTCTTCGACCGTCAGCTCGACGTCCGCGGCACGCCGGATGTTCCTCCGGACCGAGCTGGAGGCCATCCGCGAGGCGCTCGCGGCCGAGGACCAGGCGAAGCACCCGGCGCCGTGAGCGGATCCTGGTGCAAGCTAGCTTTGCTTGCTGTCCTTGGTGTACTCGAAGGTGGGAAGGGCCTTCAGCGCGTCCTTGGTCGCTCCCGGAAGCACGAGGTGCGGCTTCACCTCGGAGAACTGGCTGACGGGAATGGCGACGCGCTTCGATCCCATGCCGAGGAACCCCCCGACGTCGATGACGGCGATGGTGAGGGTTCCATCGGGCTTGACGATGAGGTCGTCCACCTTTCCGATCTTCTCGCCCTTGTCGTTCCGGACGTCGGCGTGGAGCATCTTGGAGACGCGGTGGCCGATGGCGAGCGCCTCGTTCTCGGCGACGGCCACCCCGAGGACCATCCGACCGGCGACGGGCGGAGGTGCCGCGGAGCTGGGCGTGCCCGACGACTGCGGCTGGCTCTGTGAGCTCGGGGCCTGTGCGTGGACCACTCCTGCCGCCATCGAGAACGAAAGAGCGACAGGAACCAGGTATCTTTTCATGGGTGACCTCGCGGTGAAGGACCTGGACTGGGGTTAAGCAGCGCCGGGGCTCGCGCAAATGTCCCTGCCCTTCGCCCGGCGGGACGGCGACCGGTGCCGGTGACCCCCCGAGCGCCCGAATGCTGCGTGGCGATGCCGCCGACGTTCATGCCGTCCATACGACACTCGGGTGTCGGGACCCGCTCGCGCCGTCCTCGCCAAGGACCACGCGAAGAAGCAGCAAGCAACGACACCGGGGCCTGCCCGGACTGTTCCTCCTCGAGGTCCAGTCACGGGTCGCAACCCGGCATGTTTCGGGCTGCTACCGCTCTCCCTCGCCCAGATCTCTCGAGCGGAGCAGCCAGTGGACCGCGCCAAGAGCGAGCACCGTGGCGGCGAGCGAGAAGATTGTCGCCGCGGAGACTTGGCCGATGTCGAGGATGATGAACTTCCGCGCCACCGCCAGCAGGGCGATGAGGACGACCGTGCTCACCTGGATGACGCTCGCGGAGCGGGCCGCCGCGCGCAGGATGCTGTGGCCGAACTCCAAGGCGATGAGCAGCGTCAAGATCCCCCCGAAGATCTGCTGAAACATCTGGTGCTCCAGCGGGCTCAGGGCGCGCAGCACCAGCACGTCCACCACCTCGTAGACCAGGCGAACCAGGGCGACCACGATGACCGCCGAGATCGCCAGGGTGAGCACCCAGGACACCAGCTGCTCGAAGCGCTGGTAGAGCGTCATCGCGTCCCATTCGCCGCGCGTGATGAGGGTCTTGTGCATGCGCGAAGGGTCGGTGGTCTGTCAGTGGCGGGCCAGCGGACCTCTCCGCTGAATGACCTGCGGGCGACGTTCGGTTGCGGCCCCGTCCTGACGATTGCCTCCGGGGGATCGAGTCTCCGGGGGTCATGGACCTGGCCAGCGACATCCTTCCCCCCACCGAGACCGAGTACCGGGCCGCCCTCTTCCCGCGCCTGACCGAGGAGCAGCTGGGGCACGTCGCTCCGCTCGGCAAGAGACGCGCCCTGCGAGCCGGAGAGGAGGTGTTCCGGCAAGGCGACGAGGATCTCCATCTGTACGTCGTGCTCGCCGGCCAGCTGGACCTGGTGCGGCCACACCTGATGGGCGAGGACCTGCTGGCCGCGCTCGCCCCGGGCGAGTTCACCGGCGAGGTGAGCCTCCTCTCCCGGAGACGCTCGCTGGTAAGCGGGAGGATGCGTAGCGACGGCGAGCTGCTCGACGTTCCGCCGGCGGGTCTACGCAAGCTGGTGGTCGCGGACGCGGAGCTGAGCGAGCTGCTGATGCGGACCTTCGTCCTCCGGCGAGTCCATCTGATCAACCACCGGCTGGGCGACACGGTGCTGGTTGGCGCCCGCAACAGCGCCGGCACGATCCGCCTCATGGATTTCCTCACCCGGAACGGGCATCCGTACTCCTACCTCGACCTGGAGGAGGACAGGGGAGCGCAGGCCATTCTCGACCGGTTCCAGGTGGGACCCACCGAGGTCCCGGTTGTGATTTGCCGCCGCAGCATCGTCCTCCGGAACCCAGGCAACGATCAGGTGGCGGATGTGCTGGGCTTCAACGTCGGAGTGGATCTCGCCTCGGTCCGCGACCTGGTGGTTGTGGGTGCC
>DASXGF010000131.1:0-8694 GCA_036489275.1 Myxococcaceae bacterium
CCTCGCTCGCGCCCCTCGTGGACAGCGTCAAGGCCGCGGTGGTGAACGTCGACGTCACCTCGCGCGTGGAGCGCGGCGACGACAGCGGCGGCGAGGATCCCTTCGAGCAATTCTTCGGTCGCGGTCGCCAGCAGCGGCCCCAGGTCCGCCAGGGCGCCGGCAGCGGCTTCGTCATCGATCCCCGCGGCTACATCCTCACCAACAACCACGTCGTCGAGGGCGCGTTCAACATCCGCGTCCGCTTCGACGACGGCCGGGCGCTCGAGGCCGAGGTGCTCGGCACCGACCCGCTGACCGACATCGCGCTCATCAAGCTGAAGGCGCCGCCGGCGAACCTGCCCTTCGTCAAGCTCGGTGACTCCGAGGCGATGCGGGTCGGCGACTGGGTGGTGGCCATCGGCAATCCCTTCGGCCTCGCCTCCAGCGTCAGCGCCGGCATCCTCAGCGCCAAGGCGCGAGAGATCGGCGCGACCCAGTACGACGACTTCCTCCAGACGGACGCCGCCATCAACCCCGGAAACTCGGGCGGTCCGCTGTTCAACCTCCGCGGCGAGGTCATCGGCATGAACACCGCCATCGTCAGCGGCGGCGCGGGCATCGGCTTCGCGGTGCCGAGCAACCTGGCCAAGGCGCTCATCCCGCAGCTGGAGAAGAACGGGAAGGTCACCCGCGGCTACATCGGCGTGAAGCTGCAGAACCTCACCCCCGAGCTGGCCAAGGCGCTCAACGTGTCCCAGAGCTCGGGCGCGCTGATCAACGAGGTCACCAAGAACAGCCCGGGCGACAAGGCCGGTCTCAAGGCCGACGACGTGGTGGTGTCGCTCGACGGCAAGAAGGTGGAGAGCAGCTCGGCCCTCTCCCGCAACGTCGCGCTCCGGCCGCCGAACGCCACCGTCACCCTCGGCGTCGTGCGCGGCGGCAAGGCCCAGGACGTCAAGGTGACCTTGACCTCCCGCCCCGGCGACATCGACCGGTTGGGCGACGCGCGCGGCCCCCGTCCGGGCAACAGCAAGAGCCAGAAGGACGAGACCAACCGCCAGCGGATCGGGCTGACGCTCCAGAGCATCGACCCCCGCACCGCCGAGGCCAACGGGCTTCCGACGAAGGGCGCGGTCATCACCGAGGTGCAGCCCGGCTCCCCCGCCGATGCCGCCGAGCTCGCTCCGGGCATGGTCGTGACCGAGGCCGGAGGGAAGAAGATCGCCACGGCCGACGACCTCTCCCGCGTGCTGAAGGACGCGAAGCCGGGCAGCACCGTCCTGCTCCGCGTGCTGATCCGCCTGCCGAACCGCGAGGAGAGCACCCTGCTCCGCGCGCTGGTCGTCCCCGGCTAGACCCGAAGGCCGGTCCGGTTCCGGGGTAGGCTCGAGGCCGCCGTGGACAGCGCGCTCTTCCTCGTCGCCAGGAGCCTCCCGGTCCGGCACGGATTCACGCTCCGCGCCGGCGGCGTGAGCGAGGGCAAGCGCGCCTCGCTCGATCTCGGACCGGCCGGAGACGTCGCTCCGGACGTCCGCGAGAACCGCGCTCGCCTGGCCCGCGCCGCGGGGTTCCCGTCGGATCGTCTGGTGCTGGCCGAGCAGGTCCACGGAACCACCGTCGTCCGCGGCCGTCCGGGCGAGGTGCCCGAGGCCGACGCTCTGTGGACCGACGCGGACGGCACCTGGCTCGGCATCCGCACCGCGGACTGCGTTCCGCTCCTCCTGGCCAGCGAGGACGGGACCCGGGTCGCCGCCGTGCACTCCGGCTGGCGAGGAACGGCGGGACGCATCGCCGAGGAGGCGGTCCTGACCCTCGCCCGGGAAGGGGTGGCACCGGCCAGCCTCCGGGCGGCCATCGGCCCCTCCATCGGGGTCTGTTGCTACGAGGTGAGCGAGGACCTCGCCCTCGGCTTTGCCAGCGCCTTCGGCGCGGAGGTGGTTCGGGGGAACGGCCCCCGGCAGCACCTGGACCTCCGGCTGGCCGTGCGCCGCTCGCTGATCCGGGCCGGGCTCCCGGATGCACACATCGAGGACGTGCCCGGTTGCAACGCCTGCGAGCCCGCGCGCTTCTTCTCGCACCGCAGGGACCAGGGTGGGACGGGCCGCCACCTGGCCTTCATCGCTCCGGGCCCCCTTTCTTGACCCTCCTCGAACGCGCTCCGTAGACTCGGGAAATCCCTCGTGTTCCCGTGCTCCGCGTCCGTCCATCGACCGTGCTGACGCTGCTCGTCCCCTGTGCGATGGCCTGTGCCACGGACGTGGCGAGCAAGAGCGAGGTCCGCACGCTTCAGGCCTCGGTGAAGCAGCTCCAGGACGAGAACCTCCGGCTCCTCGAGCGGGTGCAGTCGCTGGAGACGGAGCGAGCGGTGGCCCGCGTCGGGCAGCAGCCGCCGGCGCCGCTGCTGGCGGCCGCTCCGTCCACGCCCTCCGGCTCGGAGGTTCCCACCCTCGCGGTGGTGAAGCTCAAGCCGCGCGCAGACCGCGCCCCGCCCATCGACGTACAGAAGGCGGTGCAGGAGCCGGACGCCGAGCTGGTTGCCGCGCTGTCCCGGTCCACCGCGCCGACGAACGACGCGCCCGACGCCACGCAGCTCGACGGCGAGTTCGCGCAGGCGCAGGAGGCGCTCCGCACCGGGAACCTCGGCGGCGGAGTGGAGCGGATGACCCGCTTCGCCGAGGCGTACCCCAAGGATCCCCGCGCCGACGACGCGCTCTACCTCGCCGCCCTGGGTGAGCTGGGACAGGACGAGCCCGCGCGCGCCGCGAAGCTGCTCGAGACCGTGCTCCAGCGCTACCCGGCCGGCGACGTGGTGCAGCAGGCGATGCTCAAGCTCGCCGAGTGCCGCGTCCGGCTCAAGCAGACTCCCGAGGCGCGTGCCCTGCTCGCGCGCCTCGTCACGAACTTCCCCGGGACGCCGGCGGCCTCAGAGGCCCAGGCGCGCCTGGCTCGACTTCCGAGGTCACCCTGATGAGAGCGTCGCTGCTGATGCTGTGTCTCGCCACCTCCCTTGCCCGGGCCCAGGCGCAGGGCGGCGGCTCCGAGGTGGAGGGCACCGAGGTGAAGCAGCAGCCTCCCGCGCCGGCGGCCGAGCAGGGCCAGGTGCAGACGGCGCCCCCGGAGGGCCCGGCCCAGGTCCACACCGTGGAGAAGGGCGACACTCTCTGGGACCTCTCCAGCAAGTATCTCGGCAGCCCGTGGTACTGGCCGAAGGTCTGGTCCTACAACCCGCAGATCGCCAACCCCCACTGGATCTACCCGGGCAACCAGGTGCGCTTCTTCCCCGGGAACGGTGAGGAGACGCCCGCGCGCGCCGAGCAGGTCCCCTCGGGTGACGAGGACGAGCTGAATCCCGGTCAGGCGATCGAGGGCGACGACGAGGTGCAGATGGTGCGCCTGCCGATCGAGACCAAGACCCGGGAGATCGTCCTGAAGGACGGGTTCGCCACCCCGAACGAGATCGAGGCCGCGGGCACGCTGGTCGGCAGCTACGCCGAGTCGGAGATGCTCTCGCCGCCGGACATCGTGTACCTCGACTTCAAGGACCGGAGCGCCGTGCAGGTCGGGGCGAGCTACCTCGTCTACCGGACGGTGGGGAAGGTCTATCACCCGCGCACCGGGAAGTTCCTCGGCTACCAGACCCAGGTCCTCGGGACGGTGAAGGTGAACCGCACCAGCGAGCCCAAGGTCAGGGCCACGCTCGAGAAGTCGTTCGACGAGATCGGCCGTGGGGCCCGCATCGGCCCGGCGCGCGAGCGGCTGTTCGAGACCGTCGCTCCCGTGGCGAACGCCGTGTCCCTGCAGAACCTCATGGTGGTGGCGCAGCTCGAGACCTCGCTCACCATGGCCGGGGAGCAGGTCCGCGTCCTGGTCGACGCCGGGAGCGCCCAGGGCGTCCAGGTCGGCAACGTCTTCACCGTGATCCGCCAGGCCGACCCCATCCTGTCCGACGTCGGAGTCGATCCCAGCCTGAACCAGGACACCAGCCTCCCGGTGGAGGAGGTGGGCCGGTGCATGGCGGTCGACGTCCGAGAGGCGGTCACGACCTGTCTGCTCGTCCGGTCCTTCCGCGAGGTCGTGGTCGGGGACCGCGTGGAGCTGCGCGCCAACGCCCCGCAAACCGCCGGAGTCACTCGGTAAAACGGGGGCCGGTCGGGGGTCGTTCGCCGGACGTTCGCTTGACCAAGTGGGATCTGGCGCTTATGTCTCGCGCCGCTTCCGGCTGTCCGCGCCACTTCTATATAGGTGGTCCGGGACTGGCAGGGAGCGTGCCCGCGATGGACACCCTTCCCCTCGCCAGTGCTGAACGCGATGCGCTCCTCGCCCTGTGGGCCGTTCCTGGCATCGGGAGCATCGGCCTGGGCGGGATGCGCCAGTGGGCCGCCGGCCGGTGGGCGGACCTCCTCGACACGCCGGCCCGGGACTGGGTGGACGGGTTGCCGGCGAACGACATCGTCCGTGCCCGGCTCCGGGCCGTCGGCTCGCTCCGCGCGGTGGCGGACGAGGTGCGCGAGCGGGCCGCGCGCGGGCGGATGGAGGTCCTCCACAAGGGAGACCCCGGCTACCCCGAGCGGCTCGCGGAGGTGCGCGACGCGCCCCCGGTCCTCTTCATGCGCGGAACGGTCGTCCGCCCGCGCCGCCGGCTGGCGATGGTGGGCACGCGGCACCCGGAGCAGGGCTTCCTCGGACACGCCCGGGGGTTCGCCGCCGCGGTGGCCGGCGGCGGAGCTGGCGTGGTGTCCGGCGCGGCGGCCGGCGTGGACCGGGCGTGCCACCTGGGAGCGCTGGACGTGGGCGGCGAGACCTGGGCCTTCCTGGGGTCCGCGCTCGACGTCGTGGACCCGGCGCAGGCCCGTCTCGTGCCGCTCATCCTCGACGGAGGCGGGGCGGTGTACAGCGAGCTTCCTCCGGGAATCCGGGCGAGCAAGCAGACGTTCCCCCGCAGAAACAGACTCATCTCTGGCGCATCGGATGCAGTCCTCGTGCTCCGGGCCGGAGAGCGGAGTGGCACGGTGCACACCGTCGCGGCGGCGCGTGATCAGGGCCGGCCGATCCTCGCGATTCCAGGGGAGACCTGGGCGGAGGCCGCGAAGCTCTGCAACAAGCTGGTGGCGCAGGGCATGGCGCAGCTGTGCATCGGGCCCCGCGATGCGCTCCGGGCAGTGGGCCTCGACGGGACGCAGGTACCAGCGGCGGAGGTCGAGGCGCGGGAGATGCCGGGACTCTCGGACGCGGCAGCGCGGATCTACGCCCTGCTCGGTCGCGAGCCGTGCCCGGTGGAAGAGCTCGAGGACCGCTCCGGGCTCGACCCGGGCGGGGCGGTGAGCGCGCTGTGTGAGCTGGAGCTCCTGGGGCTGGCGATGCAGACCCTGGGACGACGTTACCAACGGGTGTGAGGAGAGAGATGCCGACGACACGGACCAAGAAGGTCGATTCCGGGGCAGCCCCGGCGGAGAAGGCGAAGAAGCCTCTCGCCAGGAAGGCCGCGCCGGCGGGGAAGGCCAGGAAGGCCGCTCCGGTGAAGACCGCCGCGAAGAAGCGGACGCTGGCCGTGGTGCACGCCGGGGCCACCCCCGCTCCGCGCCGTGGCGGCCGCTACCTGGTGGTGGTCGAGTCGCCGGCGAAGGCGAAGACCATCAAGAAGTACCTGGGCACCGGCTACGCGGTGAAGGCGTCGGTGGGCCACGTCAAGGACCTGCCCAAGAGCAAGATGGGCATCGACGTGGAGCACGACTTCACGCCCGAGTACCACGTGATTCCGAGCAAGGAGAAGGCGCTCGGGGAGCTGAAGAAGGCGGCGGCAGGAGCCGAGCAGGTGTTCCTGGCCACCGACCCCGATCGCGAGGGCGAGGCCATCGCCTGGCACCTCAACGAGGAGCTCCGTCACCCCAACGCGGTGCGGGTGATGTTCAACGAGATCACCAAGAAGGCCATCCAGGAGGCGATCGCCCACCCGCGCGCGCTCGACCAGGCGAAGTACGACTCGCAGCAGACGCGCCGGATCCTCGACCGGCTGGTGGGCTACCAGATCAGCCCGCTGCTCTGGAAGAAGGTGCGGCGTGGCCTCTCCGCGGGCCGGGTGCAGTCGGTCGCGGTGCGGCTGATCGTCGAGCGTGAGCGGGAGATCAAGGCCTTCGTCCCGGTGGAGTACTGGACGCTGGAGGCAGAGCTCGAGGGCAAGGCGCCGCCGCCGTTCCGCGCCAGGCTGGCGAAGCTGGACGGGAAGAAGGCCGAGGTTCCCGACAAGGCCACCGCCGACGCGCTGCTCGAGGAGCTGCGCAAGGCGGACTACCGGGTCGCGACCGTCGAGCGCCGCGAGCGCCGTCGCAACGCCGCTGCGCCCTTCATCACCAGCAAGCTGCAGCAGGAGGCAGCGAACCGGCTCCACTTCACCGCCAAGAAGACCATGACCCTCGCCCAGCGACTGTACGAGGGCGTGGAGCTCGGCGACGAGGGGCAGACCGCGCTCATCACCTACATGCGCACCGACTCGGTGCGGCTCTCGGACGACGCGGTGAAGGCCGCGCGGGAGCACATCGCCGACACCTACGGGAAGGACACGCTCCCCGACGAGCCCCTCGTCTACAAGAGCCGGAAGAGCGCGCAGGACGCGCACGAGGCCATCCGCCCGGTGTCGATGGAGTGGACGCCCGACCGGGTGCGGCCGTTCCTCGAGCCGGACATGGCGCGGCTCTACGAGCTCATCTGGAACCGCTTCGTCGCCTGCCAGATGAAGCCCGCGGTCTACGACCAGACCACGGTGGAGATCTCCGCGGGCCGGGCGACGTTCCGCGCCGCGGGGTCGATCCTGAAGTTCGCCGGCTACCTCGCGGTGTACGGGATGGCGCCGACGGCCGACGAGGAGACGGACCGCGAGAAGGACGGCGGCGAGGAGAAGGCCGACGAGGGCAACGTGCAGCTGCCCGAGCTCGCCGAGGGCGACCGGCTCCGGCTGGTGGGGCAGGGGCTCCTGTCCGAGCAGCACTTCACCCAGCCGCCGCCGCGCTTCACCGAGGCCTCGCTGGTCAAGGAGCTGGAGGAGGACGGGATCGGACGGCCGTCGACCTACGCATCCATCCTCTCGGTCATCCAGGACAAGAAGTACGCGGAGAAGATCGAGGGTCGCTTCCATCCCACCGAGCTCGGGAAGATCACCACCGAGGAGCTGGTGAAGCACTTCCCGTCGGAGATGGACGTCACCTTCACCGCGGGGATGGAGGAGCAGCTCGATCAGATCTCCGAGGGCGAGACCGACTGGCGCCGCGTGCTGCGCGACTTTTACGGGCCATTCCAGGCCACGCTGGCGCTGGCCGAGAAGCAGATGCGCGACGTCAAGCGGGAGGAGATCCCCACCGACGTCAACTGCGAGAAGTGCGGAAAGATGATGGCCATCAAGTGGGGGAAGATGGGCCGCTTCCTCGCCTGCACCGGCTATCCCGACTGCAAGAACACCAAGGACTTCAAGGAGGTCGACGGAAAGGTCGTTCCGGTGGAGGAGGAGCAGACCGACGAGACCTGCGAGAAGTGCGGCCGCCCGATGGTCATCAAGCGCGGCCGGTTCGGTCGGTTCATGGCCTGCTCTGGCTACCCGGAATGCAAGACCAGCAAGCCGCTGTCCATCGGAGTGGCGTGTCCGACGTGCAAGGTGGGCTACCTCACCGAGCGCCGGAGCCGCCGCGGGAAGGTGTTCTTCGGCTGCAACCGGTATCCGGACTGCACCTTTGCCGCCTGGGACCGCCCGCTCCCAGAGGCCTGTCCGCAGTGCGCCTCGCCGTACCTGCTGCAGAAGTACAGCAAGCGCGACGGGGCCCGCATCGTCTGTCCGAACAAGGAGTGCGGCTACACGCGCTCGGTGGACGAGGGTGGCTCGATGGCGCCGCCCAGCGCGGCCTGAGGCACGTCCCACCGGGGAAGGCGGAACGATCGCCGTCCCGACGAGGGGGCGGACGCTCGGAGCCCGAACCGGTGGAACCAGCGGCGCTGGCTCGTGTCGCAGGTCAGGGGACCTGCGCGGCGGTGCGACAGTTCCTCCGCGGAGCGGCGGGAACGCGCGCATCCGCCGAGGCGTGCCGTTCTTGACACCCCCGGGGGCGCAAAGGGACGATGTTCCTCGGCGTCTTCGCCGTGAAGCACCGCTCCCCGCGTCCCCTGAACGTCGCCTGTCGCCCGGGGTCGCTCCCTTCTACAGAGTCTGACCGCGCCGGACACGAGCCCCGAGCGCGCACGCAGAAAGGATTCGCCCCTCCATGAGCACGTCGCTGAGCCACCTGGTCGAGGCCGTCCTGGCCGCCGCGCCTGCCGTGAAGGCCGGGGGCGGGGCGTTGGACTCGATCATCCGCTTCTTCAAGGAAGGTGGTCCGTTCATGTACGTGAACATCTTCTGGATGGCATGCGCGATCGCAGTCGTGGTCGAGCGCGTCGTCACGCTGATGTTCCGCTACAACCTGAACGCCGAGCCGTTCATGGAGCAGATCACCAAGCTGGTCCTCACGGGGAACGTGGATCGCGCGGTGAAGCTCTGTGGCGCCGCTCCGAACTCTCCGCTGGCCCGCGTCATCCGTGCCGGCCTGACCCGAGCCAACCGCGGCGAGATGGAGGTGGCCAAGAGCGTGGAGGAGGCCATCCTCGAGTACACCCCGCCGATCCAGTCGCGCATCCCCTGGCTGTGGTCGCTCGCCAACATCGCGACCCTCGTCGGGCTCCTCGGCACCATCAGCG
>DASXGF010000155.1:0-5159 GCA_036489275.1 Myxococcaceae bacterium
GTCCCCTACGACAGGCTGTACGACATGGAGGAGATCAACTCCGAGTTCCCCCAGGCCGACGTGGCGCTGGTCATCGGGGCCAACGACGTGGTGAACCCCGCCGCCCGGAGCGACCCGAGCAGCCCCATCTACGGCATGCCCATCCTCGACGTGGACAAGGCCAAGGGGGTCATCGTCCTCAAGCGCAGCATGAACCCCGGATTCGCGGGAATCGAGAACCACCTCTTCTACGGTCCGAACACCTCGATGCTCTTCGGAGACGCCAAGTCGTCCCTGACCCGGCTGGTGACCGAGGTGAAGGCGCTCTGAGCCGGGTGAGCCTGAGAGTGCATGCGGGGGGAGGGCCCGGCGGAACGCCTGTCCGTCCGCCGGAGTGGCAGCTGCTTGACGAATTCGAGGCGTTGCACCTAGTGTCCGCGGACTTTTTCGACCCCATCGGGAGCGCCCGCCGGGGGGCTTCCGCTTCACTCCGGTCGGCGGTCGTCGAGGAAATGCCGGAGCTTCCCCGAGGAGTACACACGTGATGTCGTCCCGTCGCCTGTTGGTGGCCCTGGCCGCCGCGATTCCGCTGACCTTCTCCGTGGCTGCGCACGCCCAGCAGAAGATCGGCTACGTCAATTTCCAGAAGGCGCTCGCGGAGCTCGACGAGGCCAAGGCCGCACGGACGCGCCTCGAGGGGCTCAAGGAGCAGAAGCAGAAGGACCTGGACAAGGCCCAGGACGCCCTGAAGAAGGACAAGGACACCTTCGACAAGCAGGCGTCGACGATGACCGAGGCGGCCCGCAACCAGAAGGCCGAGGACCTCCAGAAGCGGTTCATCGACCTGCAGCAGAACTTCGAGAAGGGCCGCACGGAGCTGGCGCAGAAGGAGAACGACGAGTTCCAGCCGATCGTCACCAAGATGCGGACGATCATCAACTCCATCGCGCAGAAGGAACAGTTCACCATGGTGTTCGATGCGGGCGGCATCGCTTACGCGCCGGACTCCCTGGACCTCACCCCGCAGCTGGTCCGCTCCTACAACGAGCAGAACAAGGTGAAGACCACCACTGCGCCCCAGGCCGCCACGCCGGCCAAGAAGAAGTAGCTTCCAGGGAGCGGATGGAACGCTCCCTCGCAGAGCTCGCCACACACGTCGGCGGCGCCGTCGAAGGAGACGCGTCCGTACGGATCCGCGGGCTGTCCTCGCTGGAGGAGGCCGGCCCCGGAGACCTCTCCTTCTACGGGAATCCCCGGTACCGGAAGGAGCTGGGGACCACCCGTGCCTCGGCGGTGCTGATCCCGCCGGGGGAGCCGATGACCCGCACCGGTGTGGCGTGGGTCCGCGTGCCCTCGCCGCACCTGGCCTTCGCCCGGCTCCTGGCGCTCTTCCATCCGATGGATCGCCCTCCGTCGGGCGTGCATCCGCGCGGCGAGGTGCATCGGTCGGCGCGGGTGGACCCCACGGCGACGGTGATGGCGCTGGCGGTGGTCGACGGCGGCGCCGAGGTTGGCGCGCGGTCGGTGCTCTGGCCCGGGACCTACGTGGGCGAGGGCTCGCGGATCGGCGAGGACTGCGTCCTGCAGCCCGGGGCGGTGGTGCGAGAGCATTGCGTCGTCGGGAACCGGGTCCTGCTCCAGCCTGGAGTGGTGGTGGGCTCGGACGGATTCGGCTTCGCCTTCGACCCCTCGGGGCCGGCCCACGTGAAGGTCCCCCAGATCGGCACCGTCCGCATCGAGGACGACGTCGAGGTGGGCGCGGGCAGCTGCATCGACCGGGCGACCACCGGCGAGACCGTCATCGGCCGGGGCACGAAGATCGACAACCTCGTGCAGATCGCCCACAACGTCCGGGTGGGGCCGCTCTCCATCCTCTGCGCCCAGGTGGGCATCTCCGGGTCGACCGAGGTCGGCCAGGGTGTGGTCCTCGCCGGCCAGGTCGGAGTGGTGGGCCACGTGCACATCGGCGACGGGGCAAGGATCGCCGCCCAGTCCGGAGTGCCGCACGACGTCCCCTCCGGAGCCACCATGTCCGGGTATCCCGCCGTGGAGCACGCGCTGTGGCTGCGTCAGTCCGCGGCGCTGAAGCAGCTCCCCGAGCTGCTGCGCGAGCTGAGAGAGCTGAGGGCCCGGGTGGCCGCGCTCGAGGCGAGGAAGGACGATTCCTGAATGATGGACGTGCAGGAGATCCAGAAGCTGCTTCCGCACCGCTACCCGTTCCTCCTGGTGGACCGGGTGGTGTCGATCGAGCCCGGGAAAGCGCTGCGGGCATACAAGAACGTCTCGGTCAACGAGCCGTTCTTCGAGGGCCACTTCCCCGGCCATCCGGTGATGCCCGGCGTGCTGGTGCTCGAGGCGCTGGCCCAGGCGAGCGCGATCCTCGCCTACCGCTCGACCGGGTTCGATCCGACGCAGAAGGTCACCTACCTCATGGCCATCGACGGGGCGAAGTTCAGGAAGCCCACCGTCCCCGGTGACCGCCTGGAGCTCGAGGTGGAGGTGGTGCGCTTCAAGGGGTCGATCATGAAGACCCGCGGGGTGGCGAAGGTGGACGGCGAGGTGGTCGCGGAGGGTGAGTTCCTGGCGACGGTGGTGGACAAGGATCGATGAGCGTCCACTCCACGGCCATCGTCGCCCCCGGGGCGAAGCTCCACGCGACGGTCGAGGTCGGCCCCTACGCGGTCATCGGATCCCAGGTTTCGATCGGCGCGGGGACGACGGTCGGCCCGCACGCGGTGATCGAGGGGCGCACCCGGCTCGGGGAACGGAACAAGGTCTTCCAGTTCGCCTCGGTGGGCGCGCAGCCGCAGGACCTCAAGTACGCCGGAGAGGACAGCGCGCTGGAGATCGGGAACGAGAACCTGATCCGCGAGTTCACAACCCTCCACAAGGGGACCACCGGCGGCGGCGGGGTGACCCGCATCGGGAACGGCAACCTCTTCATGGCCTACGCCCACGTGGCCCACGACTGCCAGGTGGGGAACGGGTGCGTCTTCGCCAACGCCGCGACCCTCGGTGGCCACGTGGAGATCGGCGACCACGTCATCCTCGGGGGGCTGGCCGCGGTGCATCAGTTCACCCGCGTCGGTCTGCATGCCTTCATCGCCGGCGGGTCGATGGTGGTGATGGACGTCCCCCCGTTCTGCACCGCCCAGGGTGACCGGGCCGAGCTGGCGGGCATCAACGGCATCGGACTGGCCCGGCACGGGTTCAGCGAGGACCAGATCGGCCGGGTGAAGGAGGCCTACCGCATCCTCTTTCGGAGCAAGCTTCCGCTCGAGGAGGCCGTGGAGCGTCTCCGCACCGACCTCGGCGACCAGAGCGAGATCCAGACGCTCCTCGAGTTCGTCACCACCAGCCGGCGCGGGCTGACCCGGTGATGGTGGAGCACTGAGGCGTGCCGGAACGCATCGGCCTCATCGCCGGCAATGGCGCGCTGCCCCGGCTCTTCGCCCGGGCGGCGCGGGCGAAGGGCCTCGCGGTCATCGCCGTCGGGCACGTGGGCGAGACGGACCCCGGGCTGGCCTCGGAGGTCGAGCGGCTGGACTGGGTGAAGGTGGGGCAGGTGGCGCGCATCGAGCGGCTGCTCCGCGAGGCCGGCGTCCAAGAGGCGGTGCTCGCCGGGGGCTTCTCCCGGATGCGCGCCGTCCAGCAGATGCGACCGGACCTGGGGCTCTTCCGCATCGCCAGCCGGTTGCGGAGCTTCCGCGACGACGCGCTCCTGCGCGCGGCCGCGGCCGAGTTCGAGTCGGCTGGGATCCGCATCGTCGCCCCGACCGAGCTCCTCAGGGAGATCCTCGCCCCGGAGGGCCACCTCGGGGGCCCGCCGCTCGATGCGGCGCAGGAGCGGGACGTGGCCCTCGGCGAGGAGGTGGCGACGCTCCTCGGCCGGGCCGACGTGGGGCAGACGGTGGTGGTGAAGAACGGGCACGTGCTGGCGCTCGAGGCGGTGGAGGGGACCGACGCCTGCATCCGCCGCGGCGCCGAGCTCGGCGGCCCGGGAGTGGTGGTGGTGAAGCGCAGCAAGCCCGGTCAGGACCCGCGGTTCGACCTGCCCGCGGTCGGCCCCGCGACGCTCGAGGTGCTGCGCTCGGTGGGCGCGCGCGTCCTCGCGGTCGAGGCCGGGACGACGCTCTTGCTCGAGGGCGAGCGACTGGTCGCGCTGGCGAACGACAGCGGCATCACGCTCGTGGGGCGCCGGGCGGCCGCGATCCCGGTCCTGAATCCCTGACCGGATGGACCCCGCGACGCGGTGTCGCGGACGTCTCGCAGCAGGTCCCGGCCACATCCGCAACCCGCCGGCGTTCCGTTTCGAGGCCAGACGGATGTTCAGCCGGCCGCCGCACCTCCGTCCTGCGGCGTCCGCACGGGCAGGCCCGATGCTGGGTCGACGCAGTTGCCCGCCGGGCGCCCCGGGCGTTCGTTCATTCCCGTGCGATGGCACCGACCGGCAGACCCGATGCCCGCTCGGTCGAGCCCTCCCCCCGTCCCGGTGTCTCCCCCTGCGCTGCCGGGACGACGAGGAGGGCACACCTTCCCGGGTGCCTCGCACTCGAAGGGAGAGCCCTGCCATGAACCTCCGCCGTCCGTTGCTCACCGCCGCAATCCTGGTCGCCGGAGCGGCGCTCGCCCAGACCTCCGGGACGACCAGCCAGCCCAGCCAGCCGTCGACGGGCGGCGATCTGAAGTACCCGTCGGTCAACCCGACCCCCAACACCACCGGGAGCACCAGCCAGCCTCCGGGCGCGTACGGGACCACGCCGACGCCGAATCCCAGCGGTCAGTCGCTGACCGCGCCGACCTCCAATGCCCTCGGCACGACGCCCTCGCCCGAAGCGATCCTCACCGAGCTCCACGCGGCCAACCAGTCCGAGGTCGATCTCGGAAAGGTCGCCGAGCAGCGCGGGCACGACAAGGACGTGA
This sequence comes from Myxococcaceae bacterium, assembly GCA_036489275.1. Lineage (GTDB taxonomy): Bacteria > Myxococcota > Myxococcia > Myxococcales > Myxococcaceae > RPRB01. The sequence continues at coordinate 4,903 of DASXGF010000155.1, forward strand.
AGGGCTTCGGCAAGCACATGGTCAAGGCCCACACCGCGATGGACAAGGACCTCCAGTCCTGGGCCAAGAAGAATCACGTGACGGTCGGGGCCCCGCCGGCCGAGGCGGTGCAGGAGACGCAGCAGCTGAAGGATCGTCTCCAGGCCTTGAGCGGCGCCGAGTTCGACAAGGCGTACATGCAGGCGATGGCGGAGGATCACGCCAAGGACCTGGACGCGGTGAAGACCTTCGAGCAGCAGACCGGCAACAAGAGCCTG
>DASXGF010000162.1:0-7047 GCA_036489275.1 Myxococcaceae bacterium
CCGTCCCAGTGGAGGGGAATCCTTCGTCCCACGTGCTCGAGGAGCAGCAGCCCGAGGGCCCCGAAGCTCAGCGAGAGGGCGAGCCGCAACGGCACGAACGCGGGAATCCACTCGGCGGGCGCGGCGTAGACCTGCACGCAGAACGCCGCCAGGAGCAGGAACGCCCAGCGGTCACGTCGCTCCGCCAGCCTCCACGCCCGGGACTCCCCCTCCCCCTCCGGCGCACGGGTCCGCATGGCTCGTGTGTGGCGGGAGCAGTCCACGTGCCAGGCGCACCTCCGCGGAATTCCTCGCACGGTCCGGGCCCAACCCACGGGTGCTGTCGTTTCTACAGCCCGGGGGCCCAGGGAAGCGTCGTCTGGACCTCGACCGGGAGCGGCCCGAGCAGGAGCGCCTCTCCCAGCTGGTCAGCCAGTCGCTCGAGGACCAGCCGGGCGAGCCTGGGGGCCTCGTCGCCGGGGGCCACCCTGGCCAGGGCAGCGCCAGCGCTCTTGACGGCCTCGGGTCGGACGCCCGGAGGCGGCCCGGGCACCACGAACGCCTGACCGAGCCCGCGGGTTCGGGCGGCCGGAACCGGAGCCACCCGGGCCTGTCCATCGAGGAGCGCGTGGGCCACCGCGGCCGCGAGAACCGCGGGAGTTCCCCCGGCTGGCCACGCCGCGCCGAGCCCATCCAACGTCGCACGGGCTCGCTCCTCACTGCCGCCGAGCAGGGCCGCGAGGAGGGTCTGCTGCTGTTCGGCCCGGTCGAGCTCGCGCTCCGCGTGGTGGATCTCCGCGAGCGAGCGGAACGGAACCGGATCGGCGCCCTCCACGGGGAGCGACCGCAGCGGCCGGGCGCGCCGGAGCGCGGTCACCACCGCCTCCTGCTCGGGCCAGAGCATCCACTGCCCGTCGACGCGGGCCAGCGGGCGGGAGGCGAGCCGCTCGGCGCGGTGACGGAGCCGCAGCGCGAGCGCGAACCCGGTCTGGAAGACCGTCCGCAAGGACGTCTCGCGCACCACCGCGGTCGCACGACGAGGGTCACCGCCGGTGAGGTACTCGAGCCCGAGGCCGAGGGTGTCGCGGGCCCGCTCCGCCGAGGCGCGGAACGCGTCCAGGTCGCCCGGGTCGGCCCCGTCCACCACCAGCGCGGCATTGAAGACTCCGCGGAGCTCCTCTCCGGCGTTCTCGGCTTCCACCGGGTCGAGACCCTGGAGCGCGGCCTGGACCAGGTCCACCTTCGCCCCGCCGCTGCGCGCGAGCTCGGACGTGTCGACCGGGAGCGGCGGCGGAGGCAGCCGCACCGCCGCGTAGAGGCCGGCCGCGGCCTCCCGGTCTGGAAACCCGAGGTCGGCCAGACGCGCCCACCGGAAGCGCAGCGCTACCTCCTCGAGCTCGCTCGGCACCTCCCAGCGCACGGCCTCCATCAGCCGGCTGAAGCCGAAGGGGTCCTCGGCCATGAGGTCGAGGAGCAGCGCCCGGAGCGCGGCCTGCTCCGGGCCTTCGACCTTCAGCTCGATGCGGTAGTGGCCGTCGGCCGATTCGAGGGTGACGCCCTCCACCGGAGGGTCCGGGTCGTCCTCGAGATCGTGCACGACGGTGAACGCGCGGAGCATCGACTCCACCAGCTCGAGGTCGATGCCGTGCAGCTTCCCGAGCAGGTCCTCGGCCTCCTCCCCGCGCGCGGCCCTCAGCCACTCGAGGAGACGGTGCGGGTCGAGCGAGTCTCGGGTCCAGGCGCCGAGATCCACCAGGGACTGGAACTGATCCGGGGAGGCGAGCTGGACGAGCTCCGTCGAGTCCGCCAGCCCCACCTCTGCGATGGTGGCGTAGAGCTGCTCGGCAGGGAGTGACCGCACCAGCCCGGCGGCGTCATTCGAGGCCAGCAGCGCGTCCACCCGCGCACGAGCGGGCAGCGCGGAGATGCGCTGGAGCGCGGCGGCGCGCTCGGAGGCAACGTCCCGTCCGTTTCCAGAGGAGGCCACGGTGCACCGTGCCTCGCACGGCGGCCGGAGCTGCGCAACCCCGACGTCGCTCCTTCCGCTACTGGAGCGGGGACAGGCACTTCGACTGGACGTTGAAGCCCAGCAGATACGGCTGGGCCGTCCCGTCCAGCGACGTCATCTGGAACTCGAGCGACAGGTACTTGAACTGCGGAACGGGGCCCGGAGGTCCCTGGAGGTTCGCCGGGGTGCTGGTGAACGGCCCGTACCGCTGCGAGACGCTGAAGTCGGTGTTGTTCGAGCCGCGGACGTAGAGCACCACCGCGGTGTTCGGTGGCGCGATCGCGTTCCAGGTGACGGTGTCCCACTCGGCGTAGCGAGAGCAGCCGGCCACGGTCTGACGGAAGACGCCCTGGCTCTGGGTGATGTGCCGGAGCTGGTAGCCGGTGAAGTCCGAGTAGGTGTAGAGCGCGCCGGTCTGGTTCGCCGAGGTCGTCACGCCTCCGGTGCTCCGGTCGATCCGCATCACGTTGCCGGTCGAGTTGTTGACCCAGAGGTTCTTGTTCTGGTCGAGGCCGATGCCGATGCTGGTCTTGCTGAAGGTCGACGTGGCGTCGACGAGCCCGGTGGGCGTGCCGCCGTCGAAGACCCGCACCCCGCCGTCGTCGACGCTCGCCCCCCAGACCAGCGCCGCAGAGCCGAGGTTGTTGCGATCGCCGCTGAACCAGACGAAGCCGTCGTCGTCGACGGTCACCCCGCGTCCCTGGCCGACCTTCGTGCCGCTCGGCGAGGTGAGCGTCGAGTAGTCGAAGACGGCCCAGGTCCCGGCGTCGATGGGACCGCTCGCCGGCGGTGTGTAGCGGGTGGCGGTCGGGCCGGAGCCCCAGTTCGGCACCCAGACCCGGCCCAGCTTGTCCACCGCGATGCCGTAGCCACCGCGGGGGATCCCCGAGGGCGGCGAGATGGCGTTGGCCAGCAGCGTGGCGGTGTTCGCGTCGATGACCGCCACCGTGTTCTGCGTCCGATGCACGACCCAGAGGCGGTTCTTGCTGTCCACCGCCGAGCCGTACGGCTCGATCGACGGCACGCCGATGTACTGGCCACCGCCGTCGGGCAGCGAGCCGACGTTGGTCCCGGCGGGAATGGCCTTGGGCACGCCGGTGAAGGGATCCAGACGCCACATCCGCCGGTCAATCCAGGTGCCGACCCACACGTCCCCGGGGCCACCCTCCGGTGCTGCGGCAATGGAGATCGAGCCCTCACCGAAGGCGCCGTTCGGGTTGATGTTCCCGAGCTCCTGGGTGAAGAGCACGCACTCGTCGTAGAGCAGCGGATTGTTCGGGTCGCTCGGGTTCAGGTACTCGTTGGGCTGGATCACCCCGTAGTTGGGGACGTCCGCCGGGTCGTCGAAGCTGGTGTCGATCTTCCCGTTCCCGTTGCGGTCCACGCAGTTGAAGAGGCTGCCCGCGACCTTGGTGACGCTGAAGTACTGGTTGGGGTGCGAGGCGAAGTTGGCGACCCACATGTCGCCGTTCACGTCGATCGCGGTGCGACTCGGGTCGTAGACGCTGGCCGCGGAGCTGTGGTTCCGCTGACCTCGGCCGTCGAGCGGGAAGACGCTGATGTACCGGCCGACCTCGTGGATGCCGCCGTCGGGGAGCAGGTTCTTGGTGTCGAACTTGGACACCGTTCCCATCTTCCAGTTGGCGATCCAGGCGTAGTTGATCTCGATGTCCTGGCTGTTGAGGGTGATGCGGCCGAGCGGGTCGACCGTCACGCCGTCGCCGGTGGTGCCCACGCCGCCGTCGAGGTTGAAGCCGCCGTCCGGCGGGAAGTCGATGGTGCCGCTGAAGCCTCCGTCCACCGGCGGCGGGCAGACGATGATCTTGCAGATGTCGACGTTGTTCCCCCCACCGTCCGAGCCGCTGCCCCCGTCCCCGTTGCCGTTGTTGCCGCCGTCGCCGGTAGGGGTGACCACCACCGGGAACCGCGAGACGTCGCCGCTGCACGTACACCCCGAGATGGCCGTGATCGCGGCGGCGGCCAACAGGAGGGGCAACGCCCGGCGGGTCATCGAGGCTGTCTCCACGAGAGGCGGACTGGCCCAGAGCCCCCGGTGGGCACCCGACGGGCCTTCAGACGAGGAATCATCGGGCCGGCACCCCGGTCGGTCAACACTCGAGCAACTCTCAGGAGGTGGCCGTCCAGAGTGACTCCCACACTTCAGGCACCCCCAGCTTTTCCGTTGCCGAGAAACCCAGGACCGTGTCACGGGGGACCGACAGCCGCTCGGCGACGGCAGCGAGGCGCGGCTTCCTCTGCGCCTTTCCGAGCCGGTCGAGCTTCGTCGCCGCCACCAGCACGCGCCGACCCGAGGAGACGAGGTAGGCCAGTGTGCGGACGTCGTCCTCGGTGGCGCCGATCTCCGCATCGACGATGGCCACCACCCCGCGCAGCGAGCTCCGCCGCTCGAGGTACCGGGTGATCATCCCCTCCCAGCGCCCGCGCTCCTCCTTCGACACCTTGGCGAAGCCGTAGCCCGGAAGGTCGGCGAGACGGACGGCGCGGCGCTCGGTGCGGCGCTCCAGGACGACGTCGAAGAAGTTGAGGGTGCGGGTCCGACCCGGGGTGTTCGAGACGCGCACGAGCTTCCGGCGCCCCGTGAGCGCGTTGATCATCGACGACTTGCCCACGTTGCTCCGGCCCACGAAGGCGATCTCCGGGACGTCGGCCGCGGGCCAGCCGGCCTCCTCCACCGCGGTGGTGAGGAAGCGCGCGTCGAGAGCCCGGATCACTTCTCGGCGCGCGGAGCCGGCGAGCCGCCGCGCTTCTGCCGCTCCGCGCTCCAGTGGTCCATCGACTTGAGCTTCTCGGCGAACTGGAAGGGGCGGAGCGATGGGGAGCTCGGTTCGTGACAGCCCCGGCACGACTTCTCCGACGGGTCCTGGAGCCCCACCAGCCGCGCGAGCTCCGGGTCCTTCATCACGTAGGCCGGCGCGTAGTACTGGCCGCCGCCGTGACAGGTCTCGCAGCCGATGCCGGCCATTCCCTGGTCGGTCAGGTTGGGCGCATGGCAGGTGGTGCAGCGCGCCTCCTTCTGCTGCTCGGCGGTGAGTGACTCCATCGACCGGGCGTGCTTCGACGACCTCCAGGCGGCGTAGGCGTCGGGATGACACCCCTTGCAGCTCTCGGAGCCGAGGAAGTCCGCGCCGGCGGCCACGGCCGAGCACAGCACGGCGAGGGCCAGCGCCCAGCGGGTCGCGCGTCGGAGGGTCATCGAGCACCGGGCAGATACGGGATTGCCCTCCCCTCTGGCAAGCGCCAGGATAGACCGCGTCGATGCGCGCCCTGCTGGTCCCGCTGCTCCTGCTCGCGGCCGTGGCCCAGGCCAAGGCCTGGAACGGAATCGAGCCCGGGGTCTCGCGACGCGACGAGGTGGTGAAGCGCCTCGGACAGCCGAGCAAGACCCTCACCGTCTCCGGCAAGGAGGTCCTCGCCTACACCGAGTCCTCGGCGCCGAAGGGGACCTCCCAGGCCCAGTTCCGGGTGGACCCCGGCTCCGGGCTGGTGGAGCGGATCGACGTCTTCCCCTCGACGGTGGTCGACCACGAGACGGTGGAGGCCACGTTCGGCCCGGCCTGCCCCAAGAGCGGCACCCAGCCGGCGGCCTGCTTCCAGAAGAAGCTCACCGACGACTTCCGCACCTACTACCTCTACTCCCGCATCGGCCTCGCGGTGTTCTTCGAGGAGAACGAGGACCGGGTGCAGTCGTTCGTCTACACCGCGCCGAAGCCCGCGCCGGCCCCGGCGGCGGCCCCCGCTCCGGCGCCTCCGCCCCCTCCGCACTGATGCGGGTGGTGGGCCTCACCGGGGGCATCGCCTCGGGCAAGAGCACCGTCAGCGCCATGCTCCGTGAGCTCGGCGCGCAGGTCATCGACGCCGACCAGGTGGCCCGCGACGTGGTCGAGCCGGGCACCCCGGGGCTGGAGGAGGTGTCCCGGCGTTTCCCCGGCGTGGTGGATGCCTCGGGGCGGCTGGACCGTGCCGAGCTCGGACGCCGCGTCTTCGCCGATCCCACCGAGCGGCGCGCCCTGGAGTCCATCGTCCACCCTCGCATCCGCGAGGAGGTGGCGCGGAGGCTCGAGGCCCTCGCGCGGATCGGGGAGGAGGTGGCGCTCTACGACGCCGCCCTCCTCATCGAGAACGGGCTGCAGACGGGCATGGACGGGGTCATCGTCGTCTGGGCGCCGGAGTCGCTCCAGCGCGCGCGGCTCGCCGCCCGGGACGGCCTCGACGATGCGGCGATCACCGCGCGCCTTGCCGCCCAGCTGCCGCTGGCCGACAAGCGGGCGCACGCCACCTGGCTGGTGGACAACGGTGGCTCGCTGGACGAGACGCGTGCCCAGGTCCGGCGGATCTGGGAGGAGGTCCAGCGGACGCTGCGGCCTTGACGTAGTGTGCGTCCCCCATGTCCCCGAGCGACGGCGCCACGCTGGTCACCGGCTATCCGGGCTTCATCGGAAAGCGGCTCGTGGAGCACCTCGCGCAGCAGGGCGAGGGCCGCATCTACGCCCTGGTGCAGCCCCGTCTCCTCGACGAGGCGCGCGGCCTGGCCTCGCGGGTCCAGGGGACGCCGGTGGAGGTGCTGGCGGGAGACGTGACCGACCTGCACCTCGGGCTGTCCGGTGAGGAGGTCGAGCGCGTCGCGGGGAGCGTGACCCGCATCTTCCACCTCGCCGCCCTCAACCAGCTCACCGTGCCCCGCGACCTGGCCTGGCGCAGCAACGTCGACGGGACGCGCAACGTGCTCGAGCTCGCGCGGGAGTGCCGGAGGCTGGAGCGTCTGGTCCACTTCAGCACCTGCCACGTGGCCGGGGCCCGCGAGGGTGTCATCGCGGAGGACGAGCTGGACCGGGGCCAGGAGTTCCGCAACGCCTGGGAGGAGACCAAGTTCCACGCGGAGAAGGCGGTGGTCCGCGCAGCCGACACGCTCCCGGTGACCATCGTCCGCCCCTCCACCGTGGTGGGCGACTCCCGCACCGGGGAGATCGACCGCTTCGAGGGGCCGTACGCGCTCGGCATCCTCCTGGTGGCGAGCCCGCTGGTCGTCCCCCTTCCCCTCC
>DASXGF010000177.1:0-2237 GCA_036489275.1 Myxococcaceae bacterium
CCAGGGACTCGAGGACCTGGCGGGTCAGAGGATCGGAGGGGACCGGCCCGGCATAACAGGAGTGTGCGAGCGCGGTGGTGCGGAAGACCGACGGCGCGTCGAGCGGGAACGAGACCTGCTGGATGGAGATGCTGTCCGCGCCCTCGCCCCGGGCGTCCCAGCCCATGGCGGCGCCGCGGACGACGGCGAACGCGGCCACGAAGTCGAAGGTGCGGCGGGCGTAGCGGAGGACGACTTCCTTCAGTCCTTCTCGATCGCCGGCGACGGCCCGGAGCGCCGTGCGCGCCTCGGGGAGCGTCCAGTCCACCACCGGCTCGTCGCTCCTGGCCCCGTCGCTGGTCGCGTCGGCCGTGCGGCGCTGTCCGCGCGGGCGGGAGGCGTCGGGCTTCCAGGTGGGGAGCTCGGGCTCGGCCGCGGCGACGCCGGCCTCCAGCGCCTCGAGGAGCGAGCCGGCCGGCTCGTTCGATGCGGCGGAATCCTGTCCCGGACCGGGCGGCTCGGGCTCGGGCCGGGCGTTGACCAGCGGGAGAGGCTCGTCGACGACGGCGCGAGCGGCCCGCTCGGCCATCTCGGTTGCCAGTCGCTCCTCGAGGGTGGGGCCCAGGGTCCCGAGCAGCGAGGTGTCCCGAGCGGGCAGCGCGGTGCCGTAGATCTGCGAGCGCCAGGCGCGGACCCGGACGTCGGTGGAGACCCACGGCGCCACCGACCGCCCGAGCTTGCGGACCAGCGCCTCGAGCCCGCGCATCGGCACCGGGAAGGCGACGGCGACGTGCAGCATGTCGTCCTCGACCGAGAGCGGGGCGATGTTGAGGCGCTCGGCGTCCTCGCGCGGAAGCGCGATGGCCATCGAGGGATTCGGGACGTAGTCGGCGAGGTAGATGGGCTGGAGCCCGCTCACCTCGCCCAGCGCGGTGACGAGATCCTGCTCGCGCAGCGCCCCCATCTCGAGGAGGAGCGTGTCCATGGCGCCGCCGACCAGGGCCTGCGACCGCAGGGCGTCTTCCGCCCGTTCCTGGCTCAGCAGCCCACGGGTGACGAGGTGCTCTTCCAGCCGTTCAATCATTCGCCGGGCGCCATTCTAGGGCGCGGCGAGTCAGCCGGGGCGGACGACGAATGTCTGGGTGAGCTTGTCGTGGAGGGTCTGGCCGCGCCGGTCGAACAGGGCGAGCCAGAAACCGGCGAGGAAGGGCACGAAGGACACCACCGAGAGCGCCGCGCGGGTGATGGCGCGGCCGGGAGTGGGGGCGAGGCCGGTCCGGTCCACCAGACGGATCCCGAGGAGCCGGCGACCCGGGGTGCGGCCGTTCCAGAGCAGGGCGAAGGCGGCGGTGTAGGCCAGCCCGAGGACGAGGGCGAGGGCGACGCAAGGGGCGAGGACCGAGCTCAGCTGGTGGACCCGGGCCATGACTCCGTCGATGCCGGTCAGCTGGGTGGCCGGGGCGTGCGGGCTGATGAGAGCGGCCGCGAGCCCGACGTACAGGGCGAGCACACCGCCGACGAGCGCGCCGTCGACGATGAAGGCGGTGATGCGCTGCCAGAGCGCGGCGGGGCGGGCGCGGACCTCGATCGGGCCAGTGAGCGTTGCCGGCTCTTCGGCCACGGACCGCGCGGCCCGCTCCGCCATCTCCGTTGCCATCGAGACCTCGGGATCGGCGGAGGTCTCGGGGGCGGGCGGCGCGGCCGGTGCGGCGCCCATCAGCTCGGCCATCGTGGCCTTCGGGGCGGGTTCGGCCGTGGGCGGGCGTCGAGGCTCCGTGAAGCGGGGGTCGAGGGTGGGCTCGGTGCGCGGGCCTGCGCCGAGGAGCTCGGCCATGCTCGGCGACGCAGTGGCGGGAGCTCCCGCGGAACGGGCGGCCGCAGAGGTCGATGCGGCCGCGGTCGGCGGCAACGCGGTGGCGGGTGGCGCAGCCGGTGGGGCAGCGACGGGAGCGCCGATGGAGGTGCGTGGAGCCGTCTCGGGGAAGCGAGGCGCGGCGGCCGGGGTACGCGGAGCGAGGTCGGGAGTGTGGGGCGTCGTCGGCGCCGTGGGAACTGCGGACCCGCTCATCGTGCGCGGAGCGAGGTCGGGGGTACATGGCGCGGCGGCAGTCGGCGCTCCGCTCGACGTGCCCGGAGCGAGGTCAGGAGTGCGTGGGGTGGTGGCGGGCGCGGGGCTCGACGACCGCGAGGCGAGGTCGGGCGTGCGCGGTGTTGCGACCGGCGCGAACGGATCGCCGCCCGTGGTGCGCGGAGCGAGG
>DASXGF010000183.1:0-7980 GCA_036489275.1 Myxococcaceae bacterium
GCCCGGGGCGGAGCCTGGTACGAGCTCTTTCCCCGGAGCGCCGCCCACGCCGAGCGCCACGGGACGTTCCGCGACGTCGAGGCCCTGCTTCCCGAGCTGGAGCGGCTCGAGTTCGACGTGCTCTACCTGCCGCCCATCCACCCCATCGGCCGCACCGCGCGGAAGGGGAAGAACAACGCACTCCGCGCCGAGCCGGGCGACGTGGGCAGCCCCTGGGCCATCGGCGCCCGCGAGGGAGGACACACCGCGGTGCACCCCGAGCTGGGAACCGTGGAGGACCTGCGCCGCCTGGTGCGCCGCGCCGCCGAGCACGGCATGGAGGTGGCGCTGGATCTCGCCTTCCAGTGCGCACCGGACCACCCCTGGGTGACCGAGCATCCGGAGTGGTTCCAGCACCGGCCGGACGGCACCATCAAGACCGCCGAGAACCCACCGAAGCGCTACGACGACATCGTCAACTTCGACCTCCTCGGGCCGGGGCGGGCAACGCTCTGGCCGGCGCTGCTGGAGGTGGTGCTCTTCTGGGCCGAGCAGGGGATCCGCATCTTCCGGGTCGACAACCCGCACACCAAGCCCCTGCCCTTCTGGGACTGGCTCCTGCGCGAGGCCCGAGAGCGCGACCCGGGGCTGGTCTTCCTCTCCGAGGCCTTCACCCGGCCGAAGCTGATGCGGGGGCTCGCGAAGCTCGGCTTCAGCCAGAGCTACACCTACTTCACCTGGCGGAACCACAAGCGCGAGCTCACCGAGTACTTCCAGGAGCTGCGCCGTCCGGAGTGGGCCGACGCGATGCGGCCCAACCTCTGGCCCAACACCCCGGACATCCTCCCCGAGCTCCTTCAGCGGGGTGGCCCACCGGCGTTCCGCATCCGGGTCGCCCTGGCCGCCACGCTGGGGGCCTCCTACGGCATCTACTCCGGCTACGAGTTCTGCGACGCCGCGGTGCTGCAGGGCGAGGAGTACCGGGACAGCGAGAAGTACCAGCTGGTGGACTGGCGGGCCCGGCGCTCCGGCGACATCCGGGAGTGGATCCGCCGGCTGAACGAGGTCCGGCACGCCGAGCCCGCGCTCCAGAGCGACGAGGGCCTCGAGTTCTTCACCTGTGACGATCCGCAAGTGATCTTCTACGGCAAGCGGACCGACGACGGGAGCAGCCAGGTGCTGGTGGCGGTGAGCCTCGATCCGTATCGGACCCACACCGCGGAACTGCAGCTACCGCTCCAGCGCTACGGGCTCGCCGGTCGCGAGGTGGTGGAGGTGGAGGAGCGGCTCGGCGGCGAGCGACAGCTCTGGCGCGGAGAGACGGCGAGCGTCACGCTGACCCCGGAGATGCCGGCGGCGGTCTGGACGGTCCGGGCGCCGGCGCGCACCGAGCAAGCCTTCGACTACTTCTACTGAGCTCCCGTGAGACCGATGACCTCCGACGACCCGGTGTGGTTCAAGTCGGCCATCATCTACGAGCTGCACGTCCGCGCGTTCTTCGACTCGAACGGCGACGGCAAGGGCGACATCCAGGGCCTCATCACCAAGCTCCCCTACCTCCAGGATCTGGGGGCGACTTGCCTCTGGCTCCTGCCGATGTACCCGAGCCCGCTGCGGGACGACGGGTACGACATCGCGGACTTCTACAGCATCCACCCCGACTACGGGACGGTGGAGGACTTCCAGCACCTCGTCGACGCCGCGCACGCCCGCGGCATCCGCATCCTCACCGAGCTGGTGGTGAACCACACCAGCGACCAGCACCCCTGGTTTCAGGAATCGCGCAGCAGCCCCGACAGCCCGAAGCGGAACTGGTACGTCTGGAGCGACACCGACCAGAAGTACCAGGGCGCGCGCATCATCTTCACCGACACCGAGCGCTCCAACTGGACCTGGGACCCGGTGGCCAAGCAGTACTACTGGCACCGCTTCTTCAGCCACCAGCCCGACCTGAACTACGACAACCCCGAGGTCCAGGAAGAGATGTTGAACGTCATGCGCTTCTGGTTGCGCATGGGCGTGGACGGCTTCCGCTGCGACGCCGTGCCCTACCTCTTCGAGCGCGAGGGCACCAACTGCGAGAACCTCCCCGAGACTCACGCCTTCCTGAAGCGGCTGCGAGCCACCATCGATCGCGAGTTCGGCGGCCGCGTGCTGCTCGCCGAGGCCAACCAGTGGCCGGCGGACGTCCGGGTGTACTTCGGGGACGGCGACGAGTTCCACATGGGGTTCCAGTTCCCGGTGATGCCCCGCATCTTCATGGCGGTCCGCCGCGAGGAGCGGACGCCCATCGTCGAGATCATGCAGCAGACGCCGGAGATCCCCGAGACCTGTCAGTGGGCCATCTTCCTCCGCAACCACGACGAGCTGACGCTGGAGATGGTGACCGACGAGGATCGCGACTACATGTACCGCGAGTACGCGAAGGACCCGCGGATGAAGCTGAACCTCGGCATCCGGCGGCGGCTCGCACCCCTGATGGACAACGGGCGCCGGCGGCTGGAGCTGCTGCACTCCCTCCTCTTCTGCCTCCCCGGAACGCCCGTCATGTATTACGGCGACGAGATCGGCATGGGAGACAACATCTTTCTCGGCGACCGGAACGGAGTCCGCACCCCGATGCAATGGACCCCGGACCGCAACGCGGGCTTCAGCAGGGCCGACTACGCCCGGCTCTTCCTCCCGGTGATCGCCGACACGGTGTACGGGTACCAGGCGCTCAACGTGGAGGCCCAGGAGGCGTCCCCAAGCTCGCTCCTCAACTGGGTTCGGGAGATCGTCCGGGTCCGCAAGCAGCACCCGGCGTTCTGGATGGGCAAGCTCCGGTTCGTGAACCCCCCGAACCGAAAGGTGATGGCCTTCGTCCGCACCACGCCCGAGGAGACACTCCACTGCCTGTGCAACCTGGCTCGCGGAGCGCAGCCCGCGGAGCTCGACCTCTCGGCCTGGGAAGGCTGGACGCCGATCGAGCTCTTCGCCGAGACGGTCTTTCCCTCCATCACCGACCGGCCGTACCAGCTCTCGCTCGGTGCGTACGGCGTCTACTGGTTCCGGCTGCAGCCGCCGGGGGAAGGGGGCAGCTCATGAACGCCTCGATCGAGGAGCTCACCGGCTGGCTCAAGCAGCAGCGGTGGTTCGGCGGAAAGGGCGTGCCCATCTCCAAGGTCGAGGTGCTGGAGCGCATCCCGATGCAGGCCGCACCCGACGCCGAGGCCAGCATCGTGCGCGTGAGCTACGTCATCGGGGCGCCCGAGACCTATCTCGTCCTCCTCCAGCGGATGCCCGACGGGCAGCTCCGCGACGCGCTGGACGACCCGGAGGTGTCCCGCGCGGTCATGGACTTCGCCCGGGACGCTCGCCGCCTCCCGGTGGGACAGAACGTGGTCCGGGCGGAGGCCATCGGCCGCGGCGCCGAGGTCCTCGCCTCGCTCTCCCGTCAGCCCTCGGTCCGGGCGCTGGGAGTGGAGCAGAGCAACACCAGCGTGGTGATCGGCGACCGCGTTCTCCTCAAGGTGCTCCGCAAGCTCGAGGTGGGGCTCTCCCCCGAGGTGGAGATGGGCCGGTTCCTCGCCACCCACGACTACCGCTCCACGCCGCAGCTTCTCGCGGCCCTGACCCTCGAGGGTCCGAGCGCGAGCGAGCTCGCCCTGCTCTACAGCTTCATCCCGAACCACGGCGACGGCTGGGCCTACCTCACCGGAGCGCTCCGGGCCTCGCCCGAGCCGGGGCCCGAGGTGCTGGGCCGGCTGGAGCGGCTGGGCCAGCGGGTGGGTGAGCTCCATCGCGTCCTGGCCTCGGACCCCACCGACCCTGCCTTCGCCCCCGAGGCCATCCACCAGGAGGACCTCCAGCGCTGGAGCAGCTCCATCGTCGGAGAGCTCGGCGTCACCCTGGCTCTCGCCTCGGCGCGCTTCCCGGAGCTGGCCGATCGCCAGGACGCGCTGACCGAGCGGGCGAAATCGCTGGCCTCGCTCACCCCCTCGGGTCAGAAGATCCGCCAGCACGGCGACCTCCACCTCGGACAGGCGCTGTGGACCGGGGACGACTGGATGGTCATCGACTTCGAGGGCGAGCCGGCCCGGCCCTACGCCGCCCGCCGGGAGAAGCACACCCCTCTGCGGGACGTGGCGGGAATGCTCCGCTCCTTCTCCTACGCCGCCTCCGTCGCCGGGCTGGCGTCGGCCGAGCGGCGGCGCGCGGTGAGCGCGACCAAGTCGGCGTTCCACCGCGGATGGCGCTCCGCGGTCCACGGCACCGACCTGCTCCCGGCGAGCGAGTCCGACGCCCGAACGATGCTCGACGTGCTCGAGCTCGAGAAGACGCTCTACGAGCTCCGCTACGAGCTGCAGATGCGGCCCGACTGGGCCAGCATCCCCGCCGAGGCGCTGGCATGACCGCGGCCGCCGCGCCGGACCCGGGACTGCGCGCCGCGCTCGACGCCGTCCGCGCGCTTCACCACCCCGAGCCGCACCAGGTCCTCGGCGCGCACCCCGAGCCGGGCGGAGGCACCGTCATCCGTGCTTTCCGGCCCGAGGCGGACGGAATCACCGTCGTCGCCGACGACGGCCACGAGTGGCCCATGCGCCCCCTTGGGCACGGTCTGTTCGAGGCGCGCACGCCGCGCGCGGTCGGCCCCTACCACCTCGCGGTGAGCTACCCGGGTGGCCGGCGCTTCGTCCTCGGAGACCCCTACCGGTACTGGCCGACGCTGGGAGAGCTCGACCTGCACCTACTCAACGAAGGGCGGCACGAGCGGCCCTGGGAGCGGCTCGGCGCGCACCCCATGCTCCACGGCGGGACCGCCGGGACGGCGTTCGCGGTCTGGGCGCCCACCGCCGGCGGGGTGTCGGTGGTGGGCGACTTCAACGGCTGGGACGGCCGGCTCCACCCCATGCGAAGGATGGGCGGCTCCGGCATCTGGGAGCTCTTCGTCCCCGAGGTGGGCGATGGCGCCCGCTACAAGTTCGAGATCCGCCCGCAGGGAGGCGGCCCGCCCTTCCTCAAGGCCGACCCCTACGCCTTCCGCACCGAGGCACCGCCCCAGACCGCCTCGGTGGTCCATGCCCTCGACCGGTACGCCTGGCGCGACGCCGGCTGGATGGAGCAGCGAGGGCGGGGAGACCTCTTCCGCCGGCCGATGAGCATCTACGAGGTCCACCTCGGCAGCTGGCGCCACGTTCCCGAGGAGGGGAACCGCTCCCTCACCTACCGCGAGATCGCCGTGCAGCTCGCCGGCTACTGCCAGGACATGGGCTTCACCCATGTGGAGCTGCTCCCGGTGGCCGAGCATCCCTTCGGTGGATCCTGGGGCTACCAGGTGGGGAACTACTTCGCCCCCACCGCGCGCTTCGGCCACCCGGACGACTTCCGCTTCCTGGTCGACCACCTCCACCAGGAAGGCATCGGCGTCCTCGTCGACTGGGTGCCGGGCCACTTCCCCCGCGACGTCTGGGGCCTCGGCCGCTTCGACGGCTCGGCGCTCTTCGAGCACGCCGACCCGCGCCAGGGCGAGCAGCCCGACTGGGGGACCTACGTCTTCAACTTCGGCCGGAACGAGGTGCGCAACTTCCTGGTGGGGAACGCGCAGTTCTGGCTCGAGCAGTACCACGTGGACGGGCTGCGCGTGGACGCGGTGGCCTCGATGCTCTACCTCGACTACTCGCGCCAGCCCGGGGAGTGGGTGCCCAACCGCTGGGGCGGCCGCGAGAACGAGGAGGCCATCTCCTTCCTCCGCGAGCTGAACGCCTCGGTGCAGGCCCGGCATCCCGGGGTGCACGTCATCGCCGAGGAGTCCACCGCCTGGCCCAGGGTGACGGCGCCGGTCCCCGACGGCGGGCTCGGCTTCACCCTGAAGTGGAACATGGGGTGGATGCACGACACGCTGAAGTACTTCGCCACCGACCCACTCTTCCGCATCCACCAGCACAACAAGCTGACCTTCGGGCTGCTCTACGCGTACAGCGAGCGGTACGTCCTTCCGCTCTCGCACGACGAGGTCGTGCACATGAAGGGCTCGCTGTGGGGCCGGATGCCGGGGAACGCCGAGGAGAAGGCGGCGAACCTCCGCGCCCTCCTCGCCTGGATGTGGGCCCACCCCGGCCGGAAGCTGCTCTTCATGGGCGGGGAGTTCGGCCAGCCGGCGGAGTGGAACCACGACCGGAGCCTCGACTGGCACCTCCTCGCCGACCCGCCCCACGCCGGGCTCCAGGCCCTGGTCCGCGCGCTCAACGGGCTCTACGGCGAGCACGCTGCGCTCCACGCCCTGGATGACCGGCCCGAGGGCTTCCGGTGGATCCAGGCCGACTCGGCGAGCAGCAACGTCTACGGCTTCCTCCGCCTCGACTCCGAGGGCCGGGCCGTCGCCTGCCTCGCCAACATGGCCAACCAGCCGTGGGCGGGGTACCGGTTCGGGCTTCCGGTCCCCGGCACCTGGCAGCGCATCCTCGACACGGACGCCGCCGCGGTCGGCGGCCGCGACCGGAGTGGACCCTCCGCCGTCACGACCGAACGCCTGTCCTGGGACGGGCTCCCCGATTCGGTGGCGGTCGACCTGCCGCCGCTCACGGTGCAGTGGCTCCTGTCCCCCGAGCCAGCACGCGGCGCCCGCCGCTGAGCGCCGCCGGAGCGGGAACGACCCCTCGGCCATGCCCGGGAACCGCCACTCCGGGGCCGGACGCGTTGTGAAGGGCGCGCCCGCCGTGCTTTGACGGGGCGCCGGCATGCTCGGGATCCGCGAGGCGCTCCTCTTCCTGACCGTGGTGGTCGTTTCCGTCCCGCTCTTCAAGCGGCTCGGGCTGGGCTCGGTGCTCGGATATCTGGTGGCCGGCGTGCTCATCGGCCCCCACGGGCTCCGCCTCATCCGCGACACCGAGGAGGTGGGGCACCTCGCCGAGCTCGGGGTGGTGCTCCTGCTGTTCCTCATCGGACTCGAGCTCCAGCCCCGCCGGCTCTGGGAGCTCCGGACGCGCGTCTTCGGCGTCGGTTCGGTCCAGGTGGCGCTGAGCGGCGCGGCGCTGGCGCTCGGTGCACTCGCGCTGGGACTGTCGTGGCAGGCCGCGCTCGTGGCCGGGCTCGGGCTCTCGCTCTCCTCCACCGCCTTCGTCCTGCAGCTCCTCGGCGAGCGCAACCAGCTGCCCACGCCCATGGGCCAGACGGCCTTCGGCATCCTCCTGTTCCAGGACCTGGCCGTCATCCCGCTCCTGGCAGTGCTCCCCCTCCTCGGCAGCGGCGGGGGCCACGTCGACACCTCCTGGGTGCCCCTGGCCAAGGCCGCGGGCATGATCGTGCTCGTCGTCCTGGTGGGCCGGACCCTCCTCCGGCCGGCGTTCCGTCTCGTCGCCTCGGCGCGGAGCCAGGAGGTCTTCACCGCATCCGCGCTGCTCGTCGCCCTGGGGACTGCCCTCCTCGTCTCCGCCGTCGGACTGAGCCCGGCCCTGGGGGCATTCATGGCCGGCGTGCTGCTCGCCGACTCGGAGTACCGGCACGAGCTCGAGGCGGACATCGAACCGTTCCGCGGGCTCCTGATGGGGCTGTTCTTCATCTCGGTGGGGATGTCGGTCGCCCTGGAGCTGCTCCTCGAGCACCCGCTGCTCATCTCGGGCCTGGTGCTGGGGATGACCGGCCTCAAGATCTTGACCATCGCTGCCATCGGGCGACGGGTCCTGGGAGCCTGGCCGGTCGCCTGGGAGCTCGGGGTACTCCTCGGTCAGGGAGGGGAGTTCGCGTTCGTGCTCTTCGGCCTGGCAGTCTCCTTCGGGATCCTCACCGGAGCGCTCCGGGACACCCTGGTCCTGGTGGTGAGCCTCTCCATGGCGCTCACCCCCCTGCTGACGCTCGCCTGGGACCGTCTGCTGGCCCCCCGGCTCCGCACCCGGGATGACCGGCCGTATGATCGCGCCGTGGAGCAGGACACTCCCGTCATCATCGCGGGCTTCGGCCGCTTCGGGCAGATCGTCGGCCGGGTCCTGCGGGCCCGGCGCATCGCCTTCACCGCCATGGACG
>DASXGF010000209.1:0-2338 GCA_036489275.1 Myxococcaceae bacterium
CGACCACCGGGTCGTCGAGGAAGGCGAGGAGGAGCGCCTTCACGTTGGGGTCGCTCACCCGCTCGACGAGCTCGCGGATCTGCCCCACCGCCCGGGCGCCGTCGGCCGCCGGACGCGAGGGCTCGGGCGTGGGCTTCACCGCGGCCGGGGTGCCGGACTGCGCCGCCGGTGCGGAGGGGGCGGGCGGAGGCGGAGCCGGTGGAACCTCGAACTCCGCCGGGTCGATGGGCTCGGGGTCCAGCCGGTCGACCTGCTCGAGGAGGACCTGCGGCTTGCCCTGGAACTGGGTGACGTGGCCACGCACCAGGACGAGATCTCCGGTCTGGAAGGTGGGCTCGATCGTGTCCACCTGCTCGAACACCCGGGCGTCCACCTCGCCGGTTCGGTCTCCGAGGCCGACCACCAGGAACGCCTTGCCGCTCCGCGCGGTGACACGCGTCTTCCGGGTGACCTTGAACACAGTGTGTACCGGTTGCTTGTCGCGCAGGTCGCGGACGTAGACCTTGCGCACCACCTCGTCACCGGGTGCTGTCTCATTTGAAGGGGCGTCGGTCGGAGTCACGGGGCGCGGACCCTACCAGACCCGTGCGTGCAGGGGGCCAGACGAGTAAGGAGAGTCGCCAGGTTGATCTTCCCCCTGCGAGACAGCCCACGATCGGCCACCTGGCCCGGGGTGGTGGTGACGTTCATCGTCATCAACGTCCTGGTGTTCTTCTGGGAGCTGACGCTCCAGAGCGCGGGACAGCTCGACGCGGTCATCCAGGTGTTCGGCTTCGTGCCGCGGAGGTTCTTCGGCTGGGTGCAGGCGGGCGGCTCGCCGCTCGATCCCTGGCGCTTCGTGCCGCTCGTGACCGCGAACTTCCTCCACGGCGGCTGGCTCCACATCCTCGGTAACATGTGGTTCCTCGGAGTCTTCGGCGACAACGTCGAGGACCGGCTGGGGCATTTCAGGTTCGCGATCTTCTACCTGCTGTGCGGAGCGGCCTCGATGCTCGTCCAGGGCTGGGTGCTGCCCGGCTCGCGGGTGCCGGCCATCGGCGCGTCGGGGGCCATCGCCGGCGTGCTGGGGGCGTACCTCGTGCTCTACCCGGGGGCGCGGGTCCGCACGCTGGTCTTCGTCTTCATCGTGGACCTGCCGGCGGTGGTGTTCCTCGGGATCTGGTTCCTGACCCAGCTGATGAACGGCACCGCGTCGCTCAGCCCCGAGGCAGGCGCCGCCGCGTCCGGCGTGGCCTGGTGGGCGCACGTCGGTGGGTTCGTGGTGGGAATGGGGCTCTGCGTGCTGCTCAGGAAGAACGAGGCGCCACGGCCCCGGCGCGACTGGACGACGCGGCCGCCCCGCGGCCTGTGGATTTAACCTATCGCCTCCACTCGAGGGGGATGGCTTCGCGGGCGGCGGCCCTCTCGAGGTCGTGGAGCTCCTCCTCTGCGGCCTTCAGGTGGAACTCGTCCTCCTCGAGCTGCGTCCGGAGCGACTGGTAGCGGCTGTCGACGACGATGTTCCCCGCGTAGTCGTACGAGGTGAGGTCCTGCCCCGGAAGCTTGTTCAGCGCCTCGCGGGTGCGCTGCGCCTTCCGCTCGGCACGCCGCACCCGCTCGTTGGACTTGCGGAACATCGTCCGCCACTGCTCCTCGTTGACCTTCTCGTCCTCGCGCGGCGCCTGGATGGCCTCCTCGATCGCCTCCGGCGGCGGCGGCTGGTCGGCAGCGCCGCCCTTCTTCGCGTCGGCGACGTCACCCTCTCCGGGCTTGGGCGCTGGCTTCTCCCGCTCCACGCCCGGGATCGCGCTCCGCGGGGCGACGGCGTCGGGAGTTCCCTCGAGCTTCCGCACCGAGCGGCGGGACTTCTCGGGGATGCTGGCGACGTCGTTCGTATAGTGCGTCTCGCCGTCGGCGTCGGTCCAGACGTAGACGTCCTCCGCCCGGGCAGCGGCGGACTGGAGAGCGACGGCAAGGACGGCGCAGCGGAGGAGACGACGGCTCATCGACGCCGGGAGTCTACCCGGTTCGAGGCGCGCACCCGTGAGGACCGCATCGCCATCCGGGTCGACAGCCACACCGCGACCAGGACCGCCGCTCCCACCACCCAGTAGCTCCACCTGGCCAGGATGCCGGTCAGCGCGACCAGGGCCGAGGCGAGGGTGACTCCCAGCTCCAGCCCACCGAGGACGCTCCCCGGGCGAATTCCCTTCACGGACCGGACATGGGCCTTCAGGGCCGAGTGGTCGGAGACCCGCACCCAGCTGGTTTGCCCGGGGACGAGCACCTCGTCCTCTCCGTCCACCAGCCCGTGGCGGAGGGCGTTGGAGATCTCGTAGAGCGAGGCGAACTCCAGCTC
>DASXGF010000274.1:0-3223 GCA_036489275.1 Myxococcaceae bacterium
GGCGTTCCGTGGGTGCTCCGCGCGAGGACGACGAGGGGCGCGAGCCCGCTCCGGTCGGCCGCTGAGCCTCAACGCTGGCGCGCTTCTGCGCGCTTCCTCGGGCGTCCCCCTGGTGCGGGGGGCTGAGCCTCAACGCTGGCGCGCTTCTTCTCGCAACGATTGTCCTGAGCCGGTTCCCGTCGTCGAATCGCGATGGCGGGGAGTGAGGACGACAAGCCGGACGAGCCGCCCGGGCCGCGCGGGCCCGGCGTGACGGAGAGCGCACGCCCGGCCCCGGCGGTCTCGGCCGGGCACGATGCCCGCCTCGCCCCCCTGCGCACCGAGCCCTTCCGGCGATTCGCCGGGGGAGGGTTTCGTGCGACAGTTGCTCTTCCCATGGCGGTGCGAGAAGGCGACATCCTGGACGGCCGTTTCGAGCTCGGCCGCGTCGCGGCCAGCGGCGGGATGGGTGTCGTCTTTCGCGGTGTGGACCGGGAGTCCGGCGCCCTGGTGGCAGTGAAGACGCTCCGCGGTCTCGAGGGCGCCGAGCGGTTCCGTCGAGAGGTGCGGGTCCTCTCCGGGCTCCGCCATCCCGGAATCGTGACCTACCTCGGTCACGGACAGGCCCAGGAGGAGCTGTATCTGGTGATGGAGTGGCTCGAGGGCGAGGACCTCGGAGCGCGTCTCGCCGCCGCCGAGGTGAGCACGGATGAAGCGGTCGGCGTGGGGCTCCAGCTCGCCTCGGCGCTGTCCGCCGCCCATGCCCAGGGCATCGTCCACCGCGACCTCAAGCCGTCGAACGTCTTCCTCTGCGACTGGCGGCTCGACCGGGTGAAGCTCCTCGACTACGGCATCGCCCGGCTGATCGGCGCCACCAGCTTCACCGAGACCGGCGCGGTGGTCGGAACGCCGGCCTACATGGCGCCGGAGCAGGCGCGGGGCGAGCCCAGCCTCGACGCGCGCGCGGACGTCTACTCCCTGGGCGCGCTGCTCTTCCATTGCCTCACCGGGCGGCCGCCGTTCGAGGCCGAGACGCTCCAGGGGCTGCTGGTCTCGGTCATCCAGCGTCCGACCCCCCGGGTCGGCGAGCGGGTCGCACTCCCCCGCGCCCTCGACGACCTTCTCTTCAGGATGATGGACAAGGACCCGCGGCGGAGGCCCCAGGACGGCCAGACCGTCTTCCAGGAGCTCTCCGCCCTGGGGCGAGGAGCGGACCTCGCCCTCACCGCGACGGCAATCACCGATTCGGGCGCTCGCGAGGTGTCGGAGAGCGTGAGCGTGGGCCGGCGCGTCCTCACCTCCGTGGCGGTGCTCCCGTTCCACGACATGAGCGCCGCCCGCGACCAGGCGTATCTCTGCGAGGGCATCGCCGAGGAGCTGATCAACACCCTCACCGCGCTGTCGGGCCTCCGGGTCATCGCCCGCAGCTCGTCGTTCGTCCTCCGCGGCTCGGAGCAGGATGCCCGGGTCATCGGCCAGCGGCTGGGCGTGGACGCGGTCCTGGAAGGCGGGGTCCGCAAGTCCGGCGACCGGCTGCGGATCACGGTCCAGCTGGTGGACGTGAACGGGGGCTCACCGCGCTGGTCGCACCGCTTCGACGGCTCGCTCGACGAGGTCTTCGAGATCCAGGACAAGATCGCCGAGAGCGTCGCCACTGCGCTGCGCGGCATGCTGAGCACCGAGGAGCGTGAGGCGCTGCGGCGCCCCGAGGCGCAGGTCGAGGCGTACGAGCACTTCCTCCGCGGCCGCCAGCTCCTGCACGCCCAGACCAGCATGTCCTTCGAGGCCGCGGAGCGGGAGTTCGTGCGCGCCACGGAGATCGACGCGGGCTACGCGCCGGCCTACGCCGGACTGGCCCAGGTCTACATGTGGTACGTGGACTGGCTGGGCCGGGGCGAGCCGGCACGACAGGCGGCGGACCGCGCGAGCCGACGGGCGCTCGAGCTCGGGCCGCAGCTCAGCGAGTCACACGTGGCGCGGGGCGCGTACCTGACCAGCATCTGTGACTACGCCGGCGCGGAGAAGGCGTACCGCGAGGCCATCCGCCTGAATCCGCGGTCCTTCGAGGCGCACTATCTGCTGGGCCGGTGCGGAGTGCACGCCGGCAAGTTCGAGCTCGCGGTGGAGATGTTCCAGCGCGCCGCCGAGCTCCGCCCCGAGGACTTCCAGTCTCTCGCCATCGCCGAGGTCCCGCTGAACCGGCTCGGGCGCCTCGAGGAGTCAGCGGCGGCCCGCCGCGAGGGACTACGGCGAATCGAGCGCCACCTGGAGCTGGATCCGCGTGACCCGCGGGCGCTGATCCTCGGCGCGATCATCCTCGTGGCCGAGGGTCAGCGCGAGAAGGGCTTCCAGTGGGCGGCGGCCGCGCTGGCACAGGAGCCGGAGGACTCCGCGACCCTGATCAACGCCGGATGCATGTACGCGCGCGCGGGGATGAAGGAAGAGGCACTCCGGTGCCTGGAGAAGTGCTTCGGGCGCGGATGGGGCAAGCGCGACTGGGTGAACAATGATCCGGACTACGACTCGATCCGGGACGACCCGCGCTTCCAGGCCCTGGTGGCCAAGCTGAACTAGCGCGCGTCAGTCCTCGCTGGGGCTCGCCACCTTGGCCTCCGGGCCGAGGACCGGCTTCGCGGGGTCAGCCGCGATGGTCGCGATCCCTGCGGAGCCGGCGGATGGCGGATGGGCGAAGAACTCCTCCACCACCTCGAGCAGCTCCTTCGCCTCGAAGGGCTTGCGCAGGGTGCGCAACACTCCGGGCGTGTGGTCCACCCACTGCCCGTCGACCATGGCGGACATCGCCACGACGCCGAAGTCGGAGTGGTCCGGTCGCCGCCGGAGCTCCTCGAGGAACTTCAGCCCGTCCATCACCGGCATCTGGAGATCCAGCACGATGAGCGCCGGGCGAGCGAGCCGGTCCAGCGTCGCGAGCGCATCGAGTCCGTGGCGGGCAGCCGCAACCCGATAACCGTCCTGCTCGAGCGCGTCCTGGAGCGTCTCGAGGAGCATCAGCTCGTCGTCGGCGACCAGGATGTCGGGCGCGGCGCTCACGGAGCCGGCAAGGTGCACCGGGATGCCACCAGGCACATCTGCCGCTAAGCACCAGCGTGTCATGGGGGCGACACCCCGGACGGTCACCCCGGAAATCGGCCCGACCAGTGAACAGTCCAGTGCGGCGCAGGTCCTCCGGGTGTGCACCGCCGGGGGCGCCCGACTGGCACTCGTCGCGCGGGGCTGCCACGGG
>DASXGF010000278.1:0-8246 GCA_036489275.1 Myxococcaceae bacterium
AGAAGGTCGAGGTGCTCGACGATCTCGCGCGGCTTGAGCCCGAAGACCTGGCGGACCGCATGGGCGATCTTCTGCTCCGGGATGGTGCAGGTGCCGAAGGTCTCCACCATCACCGAGACCGGCTCCGCCACGCCGAGGGCGTAGCAAATCTGGCATTCGCAGCGCTCGGCGAGCCCGGCAGCAACCACGTTCTTGGCGATGTAGCGGCCCATGTACGCGGCCGAGCGGTCCACCTTGCTCGGATCCTTGCCGCTGAAGGCCCCGCCGCCGTGGCGACCCATGCCGCCGTAGGTGTCGACGATGATCTTCCGGCCGGTGAGGCCCGAGTCGCCCATCGGCCCACCGATGACGAACCGACCGGTGGGGTTGATGAAGAACCGGGTCTTCCGGTCGAGCAGCTTCTTGGGCAGGGCCTTGAGGATGACCTCCTCGCGCACCGCCTCGTGGATCTTCTTGTTGGACACCGAGTCCGCGTGCTGCGTGGACACCACCACCGTGTCGATGCGGACCGGCTTGCCGTTCTCGTACTGCACCGTCACCTGGCTCTTGCCGTCGGGGCGGAGCCAGTCGAACGACTTCCGCCGCACGTCCGCGAGCCGCCGGGTCAGCGCGTGCGCGTAGTGGATGGGCGCCGGCATCAGCTCCGACGTCTCGTTGCACGCGTACCCGAACATCATCCCCTGGTCGCCAGCCCCCTGCTCCTTGTCGTTGTCCACGCCGCGGGCGATGTCCTGGCTCTGGCCCTCGATGGCGACCATCACGCCACAGGTATGGCCGTCGTAGCCCATGTCGCTGTGCGTGTAGCCGATGCGGACGATGGTGTTGCGGACGATGGTCGGGATGTCGACGTAGGTGCTGGTGGTGACCTCACCGGCCACGATGGCCAGACCGGTCTTGACCAGAGTCTCGACCGCCACGCGACCGCGGGTGTCCCCGGCGAGGATCGCGTCCAGGACGCCGTCGCTGATCTGGTCGGCCACCTTGTCCGGGTGGCCCTCCGTGACTGACTCGGAGGTGAAGAGAAAGTCCTTGGGCATGGCTGAAGTCTTCCGTGTGCTTCGAAAAGGGCGGCGGACACTATCGATCGGCCGCCTCCCAGGTCAAACCACTCAAGGGAGAACCGCAGACTTAATCACGGCCAGGGTCATCGGCTCGAACAGTCCGCTGGTATCCCCTCGGACCCAGGCGTTCACCACCTCGCGCACGGGGAGTCGCCCCCTCAGACGAGGCCAGGTGGCGAGTGGCTCCAGCCGGGCCGCAACGGCCGGGGGAAGCTGGTCCAGCTCCTCGCGGGTGACGAGCAGCGCCTGGCCAGCCTCGAGGGCGCGGAGCGCCGGACCCTCTCCGCTCGCCCGGTGCACCGTCCGCCCCAGGAGGAACGAGTACAGGCCGGGGTTTTGCGTGGCGGTGAACAGCGGGCGGGACCCCGCTTTCTCCGCAACCCAGGCCGGGACGGGAGGCGGGATCGCCCCGGGGAGCACGCTGGCGAAGAGCAGGACCATGGCGGCCGCAAATCCGACGGCCCCTGCGACCAGCGCACCGCGGGCCACCGCCGCCGTGGCGATGGCGAGCAGCACCGCCACGCTCCCCAGCCCGAGGCGAACCGGCGCGGCGAGCGGGAAGCGCAGGGCAAGCGCCGCGGCCAGGCAGAGCGCCCCGAGCAGGACCACCGTGAACCACCGACAGGCTCCCGCCCGGGGACGGCTGGCCAGCACCGCGAGCGGGGCGAGCGCCGGCACCACGTAGTGTGGGTGCTTGAGCCCGGGCAGGCTGTAGAGGAACAGCAGGCCCACCACCCACGGCCAGGCCAGCTCCGCCCCGGGTCCCCGCACACGGACCAGCGGCGTCCAGGGGAGAAGGAGCCCCGGAAGCGCGAGGAGGAGCCCCACCTCGCCCTGCACCGTCCAGGGAAAGCCGAACTTGCCGATGTTCTCCGTCCCGAAGAATCGAACGACGAAGGCCTCGCCGTGCCGGTGGGCCATCGCGACGTACCAGGGCGCGGCGAGGAGCAGACCGAGGGTGGCGGCCGCGGCGATCCACGGAAGGGCCCGTCGGAGGCGACCGCGCCCCGCGAGCCACACCGCCGCCGGAAGCACCAACAGGAGGGGCCCCACCGGACCCTTGAGGAGCGCCGCCGCCCCGGCTGCCGCCCCGGTCACGAGGAGAAGCCGTGGCGACTCGCCCTCCGCCACTCGCCAGCACGCCCACAGGCCCACCGCGAGCGCGAGGGCCAGCGGGACGTCCATGAGATCCACCCGCGCGTAGCGGAGCAGCCCGAGGGAGGTGCCGAGGACGAGGATCGCCACCGGCTCGGCGTCCGCAGCGACCAGCCGCCGCGCCATCCGCCCCGTGAGCCAGACCAGCACCAGCGCCGCGAGCGCCACCGGAAGCCGCGCCGCCCAGAGCGTCTCTCCGAGGAGCGCGAAGCTCGCCCCGAGGGCCCAGTAGAGGAGCGGCGGCTTGGTGAAATCCGGGCGGCCGTCCACGGTCGGGGTGAGCCAGTCGCCGCGGTCGTGCATCTCGCGGGCGGCCTGGAGGTAGAGCCCCTCGTCGGGATGCGTGCCCCCGGCCGGGCTTCCCAGCCCGGCGAACAGCACCGCGGCGACGACCAGGAGCGCGGCCCCCCGGGTCATGGGTTGCCAGCGGCCGGAAGGGGAGAGAGGCTTCCCATCGAGATGGACGGACGTCTACCAGAACCCACGCTCCGGGCGAGCTGCGGATGCGGACGCATCGAGCTCCACGCCTCCGGAAAGCCGCTGCGGGTCGGGCTGTGTCACTGCCTGGACTGCCGGAAGCTCCACTCCGCGCCGGTCAGCGCCTTCGTCATCTTCCCCCGGGCGGCGGTTCTCCTCACCGGGGCGGAGCGGGGACCGCTGGCTCACGACGCGCTGGGCACCTTCCAGAGCCGGGCCGGGTACCGGCGTGCCTTCTGCACTCGCTGCGGCGCGCACGTGTTCGGGGTCGTCGACGGCTCGGAGGAGATCGAGCTGCTGGTGGGGTCGTTCGACGAGACCAATGTCTTCACCCCCACCTACGAGGCGTGGACGCTCCGGCGCGAGCGCTGGCTCGGGGTACTGCCCACGCTGAAGCACCACTTCGAGCGTGACCGCGTCGACGAAGAGCGCCGCTGAGCGCCCCGTCCGCGGAAGAGGGCTTGTCCTCGGGGGAGCCGGAAGACTACGAGCGGCGGGATGAGGACCTTCGCCTGTCTCCTGCTCGCCGCGGCGCTCGGGTGCGCGCACCAGGCGCCAGCGCCCACCGAGGCGCCGACGCCACCGCCCGCCATCGCCAAGGCTCCGACGCCTCCGCCGCAGGCGGACGCCGCCGCCGCGAAGTTCGTGCCGCCGGACAGCAAGCCGGCGTTCGAGATCCCGGTCGACTCGTACACGCTGGGGAACGGGCTCAAGGTCGTGCTGTCGCGCGACACGACCGCGCCGATCACGACCGTCGGCGTCTACTACCACATCGGGTTTCGCATCGAGCCGCGCGACCGCACCGGCTTCGCGCACCTCTTCGAGCACATGATGTTCCAGGGCAGCGAGAACCTCGGGAAGCTCGCCTTCATCCAGCTCGTGCAGCGCAACGGCGGCATCCTCAACGGCTCCACCCGCTTCGACTTCACCAACTACTACGAGGTCGTTCCCTCCAACGTGCTGGAGACCGTCCTCTGGGCCGAGGCGGACCGGATGCGCGGGCTCAAGGTGACGCAGGACAACCTCGCCAACCAGCAGGGCGTGGTGAAGAGCGAGGTGCGGGTCAACGTGCTGAACCGCCCCTACGGCGGCTGGCCGTGGCTGACCGTTCCGCAGCTCGCGAACAAGAACTGGTACAACGCGCACAACTTCTACGGTGACCTGGGCGACCTCGACGCTGCAACGCTGCAGGACGTCCAGCAGTTCTTCCGCACCTACTACGCGCCGAACAACGCCGTGCTGGTGGTGAGCGGTGCGTTCGACCCGGCGCAGGTGAAGGCCTGGGTGGCGAAGTACTTCGAGGGTCTCCCCAAGGCCGAGGTGCCCCCCATCCCCGACCTCACCGAGCCCCGGCAGTCCGAGGAGCAATGGAAGACGGTGGACGACAAGCTCGCGCAGCGGCCGGCACTCGCGGTCGCCTACCACATGCCTCCCCGGGGCTCGCCCGAGTTCTGGGCGATGGCTCTGCTCCAGCAGATCCTGGCGGAGGGCGCCGACAGCCGGCTGTACCAGGAGCTGGTGCAGAAGCGCGGGCTGACCGGTGAGGTCGAGGGCGGCTCGAACCTCCTCGGCAACCAGTTCAACTACGAGGGCCCGATGCTCTGGATGGCCTACGTTTTCCACGACCCCAAGCATTCGGCGAAGGAGATCGTCGCGGCGATCGACGCGGCCATCGAGCCGCTGCGCCAGACGCCGGTGGACGCCGCCACGCTGGACCGTGCCCGGGTCAAGGCCCGGAGCTCGTACTACGCCAGCCTCGAGCGCCTCTTCGGCTTCGGGCGCGCCGACCTGCTCGCCACCCACGCGCTGTTCGACGGCGACGCCGCCACGGTGAACCTGATCGAGCCGAGCCTGCTCGCGGTGACGCCCGAGCTCATCCAGCGCACGGCACAGGAATGGCTGCGGCCCACCAACCGCACCGTGGTCGCCCTTCAGCCGGCGGGAGGCAAGTGATGCGGAACGCGCTCTTCGCTCTCTCGCTGCTCGTGGCCGGCTTGGTCTCCGCCGCGCCCGAGACCCCTCCCGCCCCCGGACCCACGCCCCCCTTCGAGCTCCCCACCACCACCCGCTACAAGCTCCCCAACGGGATGCAGGTCACCCTCGTGCCGTACGGCGCGGTGCCCAAGTCCAACGTCTCCCTCGTCGTGCGGCTGGGGAACGTGGACGAGGCGGCGGGGCAGACCGGGCTGACCGACCTCGCCGGCAAGCTCCTGCTCCAGGGCACCGCGAGCAAGAGCGCGGTGCAGGTGGCCGAGGCCGCCGCGCAGCTCGGCGGCGCGCTGGCGGTGAACGTGCGCGAGGACGAGACCTCGCTGGACATCGAGTGCCTCGGCGACTCCACCGCGGACGCGGTGAAGCTCGTCGGAGAGGTGGCGCGCACTCCCTCCTTCCCGGCGTCGGAGGTGGATCGCCTCAAGGGGGATCTGCTGCGCGAGGTCGCCATCCAGAGGAGCCAGCCCCAGCCGCTGGCGGAGGAGGCGTTCGCCCGCGCGATCTACGGGGCGCACCCCTATGGCCGTCCGCTGGCGGTGGCGAAGGAGGTCGAGACGTTCACCCTGCCCCAGGCCAGGCAGATGTGGACCCGCTACGTCGGCGCGGACCACGCGCACCTCTACGTCGTCGGGCGGTTCGACCCGGACAAGGTGCGGGCCGCGATCGAGGAGGCCTTCGGCGGCTGGGCGAAGGCCAAGGCGCCGGCCCGTCCCCGGCCGTCCGCGCGCAGCTCGAAGCGGGTCTTCCTCGTGGACCGTCCGGGCGCGGTGCAGTCCACCGTGCGCCTCGGCCTGCCGGTCGTGCCGCCAACCTCGCCGGACTACATCCCGCTGGTCGTCACCAACACCCTGCTCGGCGGCAGCTTCGGCAGCCGCGTCACCGCCAACATCCGCGAGAAGCACGGGTACACCTACTCGCCGGCCAGCGTGCTGACCTTCCACCCCGGCGCCGGCACCTGGGCGCAGACCGCGGACGTGACGACCAAGGACACCGCGGCCGCCCTGAAGGAGGTCGTCGCCGAGGTGGACCGGCTGCGGAGCGAGCCTCCCTCGCAGGAGGAGCTGACCGGGATCCAGAAGTACGTCGCCGGCAACTTCGTGCTCCGGAACAGCAGCCGGGCCGGGATCGTGGCGCAGCTGCGGTTCGTGGATCTCTACGGTCTCCCGGCCGACTGGCTGCGGAACTACGTGCAGCGGGTGGAGGCACTCAAGCCCGCGGACGTGACCCGGGTGGCGCGCAAGTACCTCGACCCGACGAAGATGACGCTGGTGGTGGTGGGCGACCGCGCGGTGGTCCAGGACTCGCTGAAGCCGTTCGGGCCGCTGAAGATCGAGGCCCCGCGCTGACGCGCGAAACCACTTGTATCGACTCGTCCCTCGCTGGTCTTCACGTCCGATCTCGGCCGCGAATCCGGCGCGATCCTCCGGTCAATACAAGTGGTCTCGGCGTTAATCCCCCGAGCCTCGGCGCCCGTTCTCGAGCGTCGAGGCCATCACGTCCGCGCAGGCTCGAAGCACCTCCAGCCGTGCGTGGTGCTTGTCGTTGGCCGAGACGAGCACCCACGGCGCGTCGGGGCGGTGGGTGCGGTCGAGCATCTCGCCGATCGCCTTCTCGTACTCCTTCCACCGGTGGCGGTTGCGCCAGTCGTCGGGGCCGATCTTGTAACTCTTGAACCGGTCAGTCTCGCGCTCCTTGAAGCGCTCGAGCTGGGTGTGCCGGTCGATGTGGAGGAAGAACTTCGTCATCCGGACACCGTCGGAGGTCAGCGTCCGCTCGAAGGCGTTGATCTCGTCGTAGGCGCGCTTCCACTGCGCCTTCGTCGCGAACCCCTCCACCCGCTCGACCAGCACCCGGCCGTACCAGCTCCGGTCGAAGACTCCGACCTCGCCGCGGCCGGGGAGGCGGTTCCAGAATCGCCAGAGGTAGTGGTGCCGCTTGCTCTCCTCGTCGGGGGGACCGATGGGCCACACCTTGTAGCCGCGGGGATCGAGCTCGGCGGTGAGCCGCTTGATGCATCCACCCTTCCCCGCCGCATCCCAGCCCTCGAAGACGAAGACCGCGCGCTGGCCGGTCTGGAACATGCGCACTTGAAGCCCGAAGACCTCGCGCTGCCGCCGCTTCAGCTCCTCGTCGTAGGACGCGTCGCCCTTCACCCGGATGGAGAGGTCCACCTTGTCCAGCGACAGGGTGCCCGGCGGATGGACCTCGAACTCGTACGCCTCGTCGACCTTCGATGCCCGTCGGCGCTTGGCCATGGCGGCTCCGTGTGAAGCCGGCAGCACAGCGCAGCCGGATGGCTGCTCGCCAGTCCTTTCCACTGAAGTGCCCGTTGCAGGCGTGCGCTTCGCCGTCGAGAGTGGCGGCGCTCATGCTCCGAACGCTCCTCGCTCCGCTGCTCCTCCTGCTCGCCGCCGGTTGCGCCAGCACAGGCCCCGGTGCGGCCGGCGGTGCACGTCCCCCGCCACCCCGGCCCGAGGCCTCGAAGCCCTACGACGCCCGCTTCCCGGATCCAGGGACGCCGCTCTCCCTGCAGGTCGTCTCGACCTCGGACCGCGCGGGCACGAGCGTGGTCGAGATCACCTACGCGGGGGCTCCGGGCACGGCGCCGGTGCAGGCGACGCTGGTGCGCCCGGGCCAGGGCACGCCGCGCGGGCCGGCGATCCTGTGGGTGCACTGGCTCGGCGAGCCGGCGACCACCAACCGCACCGAGTTCCTCGAGGAGGCGGTTCAGCTCGGCCAGGTCGGGGTGACGTCGCTGCTGGTCGAGGCGCTCTGGAGCCAGCCCGGCTGGTACAAGCAGCGCACGATGGACGAGGACCCGGCGGCCTTCACCGCCCAGGTCATCTCGCTCCGGCGGGGACTGGATCTCCTGACGAAGGAGGCCGGTGTCGACCCGGCGAGGCTGGGCGTCGTCGGGCACGACTTCGGGGGCATGACCGGGATGCTGGCCGCGGCCGCCGACGGGCGCCCGCGCTGCCACGTCCTGCTCGCGCTCACTCCGCGCTTCGAGCACTGGATGTTCTACGACCCGAAGAAGCGGCCCACCGACGAACAGGACTACCGTCGTCGCCTTGCCACGCTGGACCCCATCGACGCGCTGCCGGCCCTCGAGGGCCCCATCCTCGTGCAGCTCGCCCGCGAGGACTTCTACGTCCCGCCCGACCAGATCGAGGCCTGGCGTCTTGCGCTCGGAAGCCGGGGCGAGCTGCGCACCTACGCGACCAGCCACGCCATGGAGGCGCCGCAGGCGAGGACGGATCGCGACGAGTTTCTCCGGCGTACGCTCGGCGTGACCGCGCCGTAGGGCCCGGCCCATCCGGCGTTCACCGGAGGCGGCTCCCCGAGCGACCATCCTCCCGCCTTCAGTGTCGGGCATCCGACGCCGCACCGTGCGTCCGCGACAGAGGGCGGAGGGAGCGGCATGGTTGAGGGCGGACCGCGTCCGACGGTCGTGTCGACGGAGAGTGCGTTGTCGTCAGAAGAGGACTGCCTCGGGGACCGTCCCGAGCTCGACGAGCTCAGTCGTTCCTATCTGGCCGCCCAGCTCGCGGGGGACCGGAG
>DASXGF010000293.1:0-21673 GCA_036489275.1 Myxococcaceae bacterium
ATCCGGTCCACCACACCCCCCGGCCGCGTCAGATCCCCGGCGCCCACGGGATACCAGGGAAGGAAGCCGAGCCCGTCCCGCTCGCAGACTTTCAGCACATCCTCCGATGCCCGGTCCGCGAGGTTGTAGCGGTTCTGCACCGAGACGATGGGCACCAGCTTCCTGGCCCGCTGCAGCTGCTCGACGCTCACGTTCGACAGTCCGATGTGGCGGATCTTCCCCTCGCCCCGGAGGCGGATCAGCTCCCCCAGCGAATCCTCCATCGGGACCGCCGAGTCCACGGCGTGCAGCTGGTAGATGTCGATGCGATCGACGCGGAGACGGTGGAGGCTTCCCTCGCAGGCCTTGCGCAGGTGCTCCGGGCGCCCGTTCCGGTGCCACTGCCCCGGTCCGCTCCGGGTCAGGCCTCCCTTGGTGGCGATGACCAGCCCCGCCGGGTAGGGGTGGAGCGCCTCGGCGATGATCTTCTCGCTCACCTCGGGTCCGTAGGAGTCCGCGGTGTCGATCAGGTTGACGCCGAGATCCACCGCGCGCCGGAGCACCGCATGGGCCTTCGCCCGGTCCGGCGGATCTCCCCAGATGCCCTGACCGGTGATCCGCATCGCCCCGAAGCCCATCCGGCGCACGACGAGAT
The DNA here is from genome assembly GCA_036489275.1 of Myxococcaceae bacterium. GTDB lineage: Bacteria > Myxococcota > Myxococcia > Myxococcales > Myxococcaceae > RPRB01. The sequence continues at coordinate 635 of DASXGF010000293.1, forward strand.
CACCTCCGAGCGTCATCGAGCCTGCGGCGGCGGCGGGAAGTTCGGTGGGCATCGCAGAGCCTTTCGGGTCAGCCGCGGGCGGCGCGCTCGGCGGCGGTGAGGATGGCCTCCGCCTCCTCGATGCCGCCCCACCCGAGGAATCGCAAGTCCTTCTTCTCCCACCGCGTGGACCAGAGGAAGAAGTCCTCCAGCTCGAGGCGGAGTCGCTCGGAGAAGGCGAGCACGTCCTTCGGCTCGTCCCCGTGGGGCGGCACCGGAGCGAGGAACAGCCGGTCGTTCCGCTGGCGTCCAGACCCTTGCTTCCGGTTCTGCTCCACCTTCAGCACGCCGAGCAGCCGTGCCGGGACGACGGTGCCAGGCTGCCCCGGCCCGGTGCCGTACACCATCGCGTCCAGCGGGTCGCCGTCCTCCGTCCGCGTCGAGGGGACGAATCCCCAGTCGAACGGGTAGTGGAGCCCGAGCGGCAGCGGGCGGCTCACCGACACGTGCCCCAGCTCCGGGTCCACCTTGAGCTTCACCCGCGAGCCCGCGGGCGTCTCCACCACCACCAGCACACCTGTGCCACTCCGCGCCGGCAGACTGACCAGGTCTTTCATGCGATGGTCTCCGACGCCATGCGCTTCGATACCCTCGCCATCCACGCCGGCCAGGAGCCGGATCCGACCACCGGCGCCATCATGACGCCGGTCTACCTCACGTCGACCTACGTGCAGGCCGGCCCCGGCGAGCACAAGGGCTACGAATACAGCCGGACGAGGAACCCCACCCGCACCGCGCTCGAGGCCTGCCTGGCAGCGTTGGAAGGTGCACGCTTCGGCTACGCGTTCGCCTCTGGCCTGGCCGCCACCGACACGCTGATCCACCTGCTCGATGCCGGCGACCACGTCGTCTGCTCCGACGACGTCTACGGAGGAACGTTCCGGATCTTCGACAAGGTCTTCAAGCGGCAGGGGCTGACGTTCAGCTTCGTCGACCTGTCGAAGCCAGGGACCCTCGAGGCGGCGATCACCCCGCGGACCCGGTTCGTCTGGCTGGAGACGCCGACCAACCCGACGCTGAAGCTGGTGGACCTGGCCAAGGTGGCGGAGATCGCCCGGGCGAAGAAGGTGACCACCGTCTGCGACAACACCTTCATGTCCCCGTACTTCCAGCGCCCGCTCGAGCTCGGCATCGACGTGGTGATGCACTCGACCACCAAGTACATCAACGGGCACAGCGACACCGTGGGCGGCTTCGTCGGCACCAGCGACGCCGAGCTGGCCCAGCGCATCGCCTTCCACCAGAACGCGGTGGGTGGCGTCCCCTCGGCGATGGACAGCTTCCTCGTGCTCCGCGGGGTGAAGACGCTGCACATCCGCATGCAGCGGCACGAGCAGAACGCGATGAAGGTCGCCGAGTTCCTCTCCCGCCACCCCAGGGCCGGCCACGTCGTCTATCCCGGGCTGCCCAGCCACCCGCAGCACGGGCTGGCCAGGAAGCAGATGAAGGGCTTCGGCGGGATGCTCACCTTCGAGATCAAGGGGGGGCTCCCGGCGGCCCGGAAGTTCCTCAAGTCGGTGAAGATCTTCGCCTGCGCCGAGTCGCTCGGCGGGGTGGAGAGCCTCATCGAGCACCCGGCGATCATGACCCACGCCTCGGTGCCTCCCGAGACGCGAGCTGCGCTCGGCATCTCGGACGGCTTCATCCGCCTCTCGGTGGGCATCGAGGACGCCCAGGACCTCGTCGACGACCTGACCCAGGCGCTCGACCAGGCCTGATTCCGACTTGCGCGGCGCCCCCGCCTGGACTACCACCTCGCTCGTGGTCGTCCTGCACCATCACCATGCGCACCATCGCCACGGGCCCGTCGGGCCGGTGCATGCGCATGGCGGTGCCCGCTGATCTGACCCGCCCCCGCTGACACCGAGTTCCCGACCGGGCCCTCCAGGGCGCCGCCTCCGTGCGGCGTGCCTCGAGGGCCCTTTCTCGTTTCGAAGACCGAGGTCCTTCCATGTTGCGCATCGCACTTCCGAACAAGGGCAGGCTGGCCGAGGACGTCAGGGGCGTCTTCGCCGACGCCGGTCTGGAGATCCGCGCCAGCGGTGACCGCGCGCTCACCGCCTCGCTCGGGGGCGAGTTCGAGGCCATCTTCGTCCGCAGCCAGGACATCCCCGAGCTGGTCTCGGACGGCATCGCCGACGCCGGTGTCACCGGCTGGGACCTGGTCTGCGAGACCGGGCGGCCGGTGGACGTCCGTCTGGACCTCGAGTTCGGACGCTGCCGCCTGGTACTCGCCACGCGGGACGACGCGGGGATCGAGCGAGCGGAGCAGCTCCCCTCCGGCACCCGCGCCGCCACCGTCTTTCCTCGGCTCGCCAGGGCCTTCTTCGCCGAGAAGGGGCTCGCGGTGGAGGTCATCCCCGTCTCCGGCGCGGCCGAGGTCGCGCCTCACCTCGGCATCGCCGACGTGGTGGTCGACCTGACCAGCACCGGCAGCACGCTTCGTACCAACGGACTCAAAGAAATCTGCACTCTCCTCGAGTCCACGGCGCGCCTCGTCGCCCGGCCGGGCCTCGCCGGCGAACAGGCCCGGGCGCTCGCCGAGCTGCAGGACGCGCTCGCCTCGGTGCTCCGGGCCCGCGGCAAGCGCTACCTGATGGCCAACGTGCCGCGGACGAAGCTCGAGGCCGTGCGCGAGGTGCTCCCCGGGCTGAACGGTCCCACGGTGGTCGAGCTGTACGGCGCGGGGCCGCTGGTCGCGGTACACGCGGTGGTCGCCGAGTCGTCGCTCTACCGGACCGTCGCCGCCCTGAAGGCGCTGGGAGGCGAGGGCATCCTGGTCACCCGCATCGAGAGGCTGCTCCCGTGAGCGCGCCGGTGCGATGGACGGGGCCGGTGTCCGCGCTCGATCCCGAGGGGCTCGCGTCGCTCCTCGCCCGGGGGCAGGCCGGCCCGGGGAAGCAGGTTGAGCTCCGGTCGCAGGTGGCCTCGATCGTCGCCGAGGTCCGGACGCGGGGCGATGCGGCGCTGCGCGACCTCGCCCGGCGTCTCGACCGGGTGTCGCTCGACGCCCTGGAGGTGCCGCGCGAGGCGATCCGCTCGGCGCTGGACCGGCAGCCCCCCGCGCTCCGGCGCGCGATGGAGCGCTCGGCGCGGAACGTGGCGCGGGTCCACTCGGCGCTCCTTCCTCGGGCGACGTGGGTGGAGGTCGAGCCCGGCGTCGTCGTCGAGCGCCGGCCCGACCCGCTCGGACGTGTCGGGGTCTACGCGCCGGGCGGCCGTGCCGCGTACCCGAGCAGCGTGCTGATGGGCGCCGTACCGGCGCGCGTCGCCGGGGTCCGGGAGATCGTCCTGTGCTCGCCGCCCGGACCGAGCGGCCTGCCCTCGGACGTGGTGCTCGCCGCCGCTGCGGTCGCCGAGGTGGACCGGGTCTTCGCGCTCGGCGGCGCCGGGGCCATCGCCGCGCTGGCCCACGGCACCGGGACGGTTCCCGCGGTCGATCGCATCGTGGGCCCGGGAAACGCCTGGGTGGCCGAGGCCAAGCGGCAGGTGTCCTCCTTCGTCCCCATCGACGCGCCAGCAGGGCCCTCCGAGCTCCTGGTCCTGCTCGACGCCGCGGCGGATCTCGAGGCCGTCGCCCGAGAGCTGCTCGCCCAGGCCGAGCACGACCCGGAGGCCGTGGTGGTCGCGGTCGCGCTCGACGAACGGACCGCGCGGCGGCTCATCGAGCGCCTCGCTGCTCTGGCGCCGGCGGCCGAGCGCGCGGACATCATCCGCCAGGCCCTCTCCGTCCGTGGCGCGGTGCTCGTCGCCGGAACCCTGGAGGAGGCGGTGACCTTCGCCGAGCGCTGGGCTCCGGAGCACCTCATGCTCGCCCTCGAGGGAGCGCCCGAGCTGGCCCGGCGGATCCGCAACGCGGGGACCATCTTCATCGGCACCTCCAGCTCGGGAGCGTTCGGGGACTACCTGACCGGCGCGAACCACGTGCTTCCCACCGCCGGCGCGGCACGGGCCTGGTCCGGCCTGTCGACGCTGGACTTCGTCCGCTGGACCACGGTGCAGACCGTCTCCCGGGAGGCCGCGGCATCGCTCGCGGGCGACACCGACGCCTTCGCCACCGCCGAGGGCCTCCACGCCCATGCCGCCGCCGCCCGCGCCTGGAGGAAAGGATGAGCCCGGCCCGCGCACGTCCCGTGTTGAGCGCGGTGCCGCTCTACGCGCCGGACCCGACGCCGGTGGAGCTCGACCTCAGCGACAACGTGAACCTCTGGGGCGTGCCCCCGGCCGCCGCCCGCGCCCTTTGCGAGCCCCTGCAAGCGCACCCGAACGTCTATCCCCGCTCGGATCCGCTGGAGCTCCGGGAAGCGCTCGCCCGCTACGCCGGGGTGAGCGCGGCGCAGGTCATCACCGGCTGCGGCTCGGACGACGTCATCGACGGCGCCCTGCGGGCGTTCGCCGCGCCGGGCGAGGCAGTGGCCTACTCGGCGCCGAGCTTCTCGATGCTGGTGAGCTTCGCCAGGGTGAACGGCCTCGAGCCCGCGCCCGTGCCCTTCCGGAGCGACGGAGACATCGACCCGGACGCGCTGCTCGCCCGGCGCGCGGCCATCACCTACGTCTGCAGCCCCAACAACCCCACCGGCACCGGCGTCTCGCCGGCCGCCCTCGACAGGGTGGTGTCCCGGGCCGAGGGCCTCGTGCTGGTGGACGAGGCGTACGGCGAGTACGCGGGCCCATCGGCCGTTGCGCTGCTTCCACGCGCGCCGCAGCTCCTGGTCACCCGCACCCTCTCCAAGGCCTTCGGGCTGGCCGGCCTCCGTGTCGGCTACGGGCTGGCCGCGCCCGAGGTGGTGCAGGTGCTGGAGAAGGTCCGCGGCCCGTACAAGGTGAACGTGCTCGGAGAGAAGGCCGCGCTCGCCGCGCTCGCCCAGGACGTCGGCTGGGTGCGCGAAAGGGTGGCGGAGGCCGTCTCCATCCGGGACCGGCTCCGCGGCGCGCTGGAGTCGCTCGGCCTCCGGGCGCTCCCCTCGGCGGCGAACTTCCTCTGCCTCCCCGTTCCGGACTCGGCGGGTCTCGGAAAAGCGCTCCTCGGGCGCGGCATCAAGGTGCGCGTGCTCCGGGCGCTCCCCGGCGTCGGCGACGCCATCCGCGTGGGCGTGGGGCCGTGGGAGCAGATGGAGCGGCTGGTGGCGACCCTCCGCGAGGTGCTCCGGTGAGGGTGGCCGTCCTGGACACCCGGGTGGGCAACGTCCACTCGCTCCTCAAGGCGCTCGCCGCGGCCGGCGGAGAGCCCCGGCTCGAGTCCCGTCCCGAGGCGTGCCTGGACGCTCCGCTCCTGGTCCTCCCCGGCGTGGGGGCTTACCCGGCGGCCACCACACTTCTGTCACAAACGCGGGACGCCCTCCGGGAGAGGCTGCTCGCCGTGGCCCCCTGCCTCGGCATCTGCCTCGGGATGCAGCTCCTCCTGGACTGGAGCGAGGAGGGGCCGGGGGCGGGGCTGGCGGTGGTTCCCGGTCGGGTGGTGCGGCTCGAGGCGGACCGGGTCCCTCACATGGGATGGAACCGCGTCGAGGGAGACGACGCCCTGCTCGCCCGTTCGGGCCTGCAGACGGCCTATTACGCGCACAGCTTCGTCTGCCGACCAGTGAATCCCGGCGTCGTCCGGGCGATGTCGGATCACGCTGGCGTCAGGTTTCCGGCGATGATTCGGTCCAGGGGCATGGTCGGCGTGCAGTTCCACCCCGAGAAGAGTGGTGCACCGGGTCTGGCGTTCCTGGCCGCGGTGCTCCAGGAGGTTGGCACATGAGGGTCTTTCCGGCGATCGACCTGCGCGGCGGCGCGTGCGTGCAGCTGGTGGGCGGCGAGCCCGACGCGGAGAAGATCCGCCTTCCCGACCCGATGGAGGTTGCCCGCCGCTGGAAGGACGCGGGCTTCCAGGGGTTGCACCTCGTGGACCTCGACGCGGCGCTGGGCACGGGCTCGAACGCCGACGCCATCGCCACCATCCTCCGGGAGACGACGCTCGAGACGGAGGTCGGCGGCGGCGTGCGGGACGTGGAGGCGATCCAGCTCCACCTGGACCACGGCGCGAGCCGGGTCATCGTGGGCACCCGTGCGCTCGAGGACCCGCGCTGGCTGGAGGAGATGGCCTTCAAGTTCCCCGGAAAGCTGATCCTCGCGGCGGACACGCGCGGGCGGCAGATCGTCACCCGCGGCTGGACCCGGACCTTGAGCCAGGACGTGGGGGCGCTGATCGCCGGCGTGGACCCGCTGCCCCTGGCGGCCATCCAGGTCACCGCGGTCCACGTGGAGGGGCTCGAGGGCGGCACCGACCTCGCGCTCATGTCCGAGCTGGTGGAGACCACCAGCCATCCGCTCTACGCCTCGGGAGGCATCGCCTCGATGGACGAGCTCCGGAAGCTGTCCAGCGCCGGCGTCGCCGTGGCCATCCTCGGGATGGCGCTCTACACCGGGAAGATCGACGCGAAAGCGGCAGCGAAAGAATTCCCGTGACCGTCAAGCTGGTGCGAGAGACCAAGGAGTCCCGGGTCGAGGTGGAGCTCGGCCCGGGAACCGACCCGGCGCGCATCGAGACCGGAAAGCCGTTCCTCGACCACATGCTGGCCACGTTCGGCCGGTATGCCGGGCTGAGCCTGGGCGTGCGGGCGCGGGGCGACCTCACCCACCACCTGTTCGAGGATGTGGCGATCACGGTCGGCCTCGCCTTCCGGCGGATGATCCCCGCGACGGCGGCCCGGTTCGGTGAGCGCACCGTGCCGATGGACGACGCGCTGGTGCAGGCGGCGGTGGACGTGGGCGGCCGGGCCTACTACCGGGGAAGGCTGCCCAACGCGCTCTACGAGCACTGGATGCGGAGCTTCGCGGAGAACGCCGGGGCCACCGTGCACCTCCGGGTGCTGCGCGGGCGCAACCGCCACCACGTCATCGAGTGCGCATTCAAGGCGCTGGGCCTGGCGCTCCGCGACGCGCTGGCCGAGGGCGGCTCGGTGTTCAGCCTCAAGGGCTCGGTGAAGGTCACGGAGGGCTGATGCTGGCGCCGCGCATCGTCGCCTGCCTCGACGTCACCGGCGGGCGGGTGGTGAAGGGGACGCAGTTCGTCGATCTCCGCGATCGGGGCGACCCGGTGGAGCTCGCCGAGGCCTACGGCCGCGACGGAGCGGACGAGGTGACCTTCCTCGACATCTCGGCCACGCCGGAGCAGCGCGCGCCACTCCTCGACGTGGTCCGCCGCACCGCGGAGCGGCTGTTCGTCCCGCTGACCGTGGGCGGGGGGATGCGCTCGGTGGAGGACGTGGAGCGGGCGCTCCGCGCGGGGGCGGACAAGGTGGCGCTCAACTCGGCGCCGGTCCGCTCACCGGAGCTCTTCTCCGAGTGCGCCCGCCGCTTCGGTGCGCAGTGCGTGGTGGCGAGCATCGATGCCCGGCGCTCGGGAGACCGGTGGCAGGTGGTGGTGGGCGGCGGACGGCAGGCAGTGGACCTGGATGCGGTGGAGTGGGCGCGCGAGGCCGAGCGGCGTGGGGCCGGGGAGATTCTCCTGACCAGCATCGACCGGGACGGCGTCCGGAGCGGTTACGACCTGGAGCTTACGCGGGCGGTGTCACGCGCGGTCCACGTCCCGGTGGTCGCATCGGGCGGCGCCGGCGAGGCCGAGCACCTGCGCGCGGTGATCCAGGAGGCGGGCGCGGACGCGGCGCTGGTGGCGGGAATCCTTCATGACGGCACGACGACGGTGGGGGCGCTGAAGCGGGCACTCTCCGCCGCCGGGGTGCCGGTGCGTGGCGAGGCGTGATGAGCGAGGCGCGGTCGTGGATGGAGGCGGCGGAGACGGTGGCCCGGGTGGCGGGAGAGGTGGCGCTGCGCCACTACCACCGCGGGGTCACCGTGGAGACGAAGGGCGACGGAACGCCGGTGTCGGTGGCGGATCGGCAGGCCGAGGAAGCGGCGCGCGCCTGGCTGGAGAAGCACTGCCCGCGGGACGGCATCCTGGGTGAGGAGCTGGGGACGACGCGTCCCGAAGCTCGGCGGCGGTGGATCCTCGACCCCATCGACGGGACGAAGACCTTCGTGCGCCGGGTGCCGCTATGGGGAACGCTGGTGGCGCTGGCGGAGGGGGAGAACGTCCTCGCCGGCGCGGCGTACTTCCCGGCGGTGGAGGAGCTGGTGGTCGCGGCGCCCGGGGCGGGGTGCTTCTGGAACGGCAAGCCGGCGCACGTCTCGGGCGTGTCGCGCCTCTCCGAGGCGCTGGTGCTGACCACCGACGCGCGAATGGGAACGGCGGAGCAAGTGAAGGCGCTGGACGGCCTCTGCGCGCGGGCGGGTCTCGTCCGGACGTGGGGCGACTGCTACGGGTATCTGCTCGTCGCGACCGGCCGCGCGGAGGTGATGAGCGACGCCGTGATGGCGCCGTGGGACGCGGCCGCGCTCCAGCCGATCATCGAGGAGGCGGGCGGGGCATTCAGCGACTGGAGCGGCCGCCGGACGGCGTTCGGCGGGAACTCGGTGGCGAGCAACGCGGCGCTCGCGGCCGACGTGCGGGCCGCGCTCGGAGGCCCGAGATGACGCTCGACTTCGAGAAGGCCGGGGGTCGGGTCATCGTGGTGACCCGTGACGCGCGGACGGGGGCGGTGCTGATGGTCGCCCACGCCGACCGCGAGGCCATCGCCCGGACCGAGTCGACGGGCGAGATGCACTACACCTCGCGGACTCGCGGGCTGTGGCGGAAGGGCGAGACGAGCGGGAACGTGCAGAAGGTGGTCCGGCTGACGGCGGACTGCGATTCGGACGCGGTGCTCGCGGACGTGATTCCGGCCGGGCCAGCGTGCCACGACGGGACGGTGTCCTGCTTTCGCGAGGTGGGGGAAGCCTCGGGCGCGTTCGCGCGGCTCGATGCGGTGGTGCGATCGCGCGCGGAGTCGGGCGAGGAGGGGAGCTACACCCGGAAGCTCCTCGGGGACCGGAACCTCCGCCTCAAGAAGCTGGGCGAGGAGTCGGCGGAGCTGGTGACGGCGTGCGCCGATGGCGATCGCGCGCGGGCAGTCGAGGAAGCGGCGGACGTCGTGTACCACCTGACCGTGGCATTGCGCGCGCTGGGCGTGGGGCTCGACGAGGTCGCCGCCGCGCTCGACCGTCGTGCGCGATGAGAGATCTGGATCGCTGAGCTGGTTCGCCGTGTTCGCGGCCCAGCGGTCTTCGGGGTTCACGATCATCCCCTGAGACGCGGACGAGGATGGTGGAGACGCGCGTGAAGCGGGGAGGGCCGCTGTGGTCGTCTGGCCACGGTCCTCGCTGCCCGAGTCGCGGCAGCACGGGGCTTGCTTCGCCGGGAGGCGTGCTCCTGCCCTTGCCCCGGCGCCTGCGGCCGTTCCTTCTCGACCTGGTGCTGACGGTCTGGACGATTCTCGAGCTCACATATCTGGCGGGGCTCGGAGACGCCTCGTGGCATCCCGCCCATCCCGGTGTCCGTCTCGAGCCGCAGCCGCGGGCCACCGCCCTCACGCTGCTGGTGGGGCGGCCCGAGGTGGCGGACGCCGGCCTCACGCGCTGGGTGTTCCCGGTGTGGCGATTCTCCCCGAGCGGCGGGGCGACCGACCGACCCGATGCGCTCGACCTTGCGATCGGGGTCCGGAGCTCAGGCTGCGTTCGACCGTCCAGGAAGACTCCAGGACCCCTCGGCTCCAATCTTCGAGAGCATGCGGCTGCCGTCTGGCTCGTGCGGCACTGGACCGTTGACGAGATGCTCGACGTATGGACGAGCTGTCAGCGGCAAGCAGTTCCCCGCGCCGGGTGACGGCGACACGCGCACACCTGGGACGGGCTGGAATTCTCGCTGACGCATCCGGACGCCTGCGTTGATCCGTAGACGCCGGGGGCGGGCACGCTTGCGCGAGGCCCTGCCCTCTGAAAGAACCGGCCGCCCGTGACGCACCAGGAGTTTCTCGACCAGGTCGATGCCTACGCCCTCGGGGCCCTCGAGCCCGCGGAGGCGCGCGCCCTCGAGCAGCACCTCGACGCGGAAGGTCCGCACCCGCTCTGCGAGGCGGCGCTCGCCCGCGCGCACGAGACCGTCGCCACCCTCGCTACGGATCTGAAGCCCGTCGCTCCGCCCCCGCATGTCTGGGAAGGCATCGCCCGGGGAATCGCCCGTGGCCAGGAGCCAGCTCCCCGGGCGCCAGCAGCACCGCAGCAGCCATCGTCGTCGGCGGCCCCGGCATCACAGCAGCCACCGCCTCGACGCGTCCCTGCCTGGACGTACGGGATTGCCGCCGCGGCGGTCGTCACGATGCTCGTCAGTGGCGTGCAGGTCCGCGAGGCCCGCCGCAACGCCATGCAGGTCAGCGCCGCAGCCGCCGAGTGTCGCCGCGAGCTCGCCGAGGCGCGCATCGACGTGCTCCGCAAGGATGACGCGCTCCAGCTCCTTTCCGAGCCGGGGACGCAGCTGGTCTCGCTCGCTCCATCTCCCCCTGGACCCAAGCCGAGCGCGCCAGGCTCGGGAGTCGTCCTCTTCAATCCGCGCGGGCGCGCGCTGTTCCTCGGGAAGAGCTTCCAGGAGCAGGCCACCCACGACTACGAGCTCTGGGTCATCCGTGGCGGAAGGCCGATGGCGGCCGGTCTCCTGCCGCCCGGGCCTGACGGACGCGTGTTCGCCGACGTCCGACCCGACCTCTTGACCGGCGGCCGTCCTGCGGCCTTCGCCGTCTCCGTTGAGCAGAAGGGCGGCGAGCGAGACGCCCCCAAGGGCCCGATCATCCTCACCGGAGCGCTCGGCCCGCCATGACTCGCCCGGCGGAGGACGGCACCATTCTGGAGGCGATCCGGCGGGGCGATGCCCGCGCCCTCGAGGAGCTCTACCGCCGTCACTCGCCCAGGCTCTACGCCCTCCTGCTCCGCATGCTCCGCGAGACCGCCGACGCCGAGGAGGTCCTCCAGGAGACCTTCATCGACGCCTGGAGGCGAGCGACGGAGTACGCGGTCTCCCGCGGCTCGGTGGAGGCGTGGCTCATCACCATCGCCCGGAGCCGGGCCATCGATCGCATCCGCAACCGGGGTGCGCGGCTCCGCCTCGTGAAGCAGTCCGAGCAGCTCGGGCCCCCCGAAGGCGCGATGCCGGAACCTCCGGACGTTCACGCACAGACCCGGCTCCGTCGCGCACTGGGGACACTGCCGCCCGAGCAGCGCCGCGCGCTCGAGCTCGCCTACTGGGACGGTCTGTCGCAGAGCGAGATCTCCCGCGAGACCGGCGACCCGCTGGGCACGGTGAAGACCCGCGTCCGCCTCGGGCTGCAGCGGCTGGCCGAGCTCCTCGCCGGCTGACATCCACTTTGCGGTCCGGTCCGTAGGTGGGGACAGCCGACGTACCCACCCACGGAGGACAACGGATGCCTCGCTTCCCATCCGGCCGGGCCATGTGGCTCGCAGCCGTGCTCATCGCCGCCCCGGCGCTCGCCGCAGACCACCAGGACGGCGCGGCCGTGCTCACCGATCCCGCCACCGACATCAACGACGTCTTCGCCTGGACCTCGCCCGACGCGACCAAGCTGAACCTGGTCATGGACGTCTTTCCGGCGGCCACGACCGCGGCGAGGTTCTCCAACGTCGCGCAGTACGTGTTCCACACCACCAGCAGCCCGGCCTACGGGATGGCCGCCGCCGCCAGCGAGGACATCCTCTGCACCTTCGACACCACCCAGGTGATCAGCTGCTGGGGTGGTGGCGAGTACGTCCACGGAGATGCGAGCAACACGTCGGGCATCGCCAGCGCGAGCGGCAAGCTCAGGGTCTTCGCGGGTCTTCGTGACGATCCCTTCTTCTTCAACCTCGACGGCCTCAAGGCAACCGCGTCGGCGGTGCACAACGCGGCCGGCTCGCTCACCTTCGACCCCGCGGGCTGCCCCGCGCTGGACGCTGCCACCTCCAACGCGCTGGTGACGCAGCTCCGGAGTGCGCCGGGCGGTGGTCCGCCCACCGATCACTTCGCGCGGTTCAACACCCTCGCAATCGTCGTCCAGATCGACAAGTCGCTCGTCACCAAGGGCGGCTCCACCGTCGGCGTCTGGGCGAGCACCAACAAATGAGGACCCCGTCCATGACCCGAACCTCGATCCTGGCCCTGCTCGCTGCCTCCCTGGTCGCCTGCGGAAGCGACAACACCTCCGGCAACACGCCGCCACCCAAGCCGACCCTGGGCGCCACCCAGATCGACAGGATGGGCCGGGCCGGCGTGAACACCGCCCTCACCGACCCCTTCGACATCGTCCCGGGCATGACGCCCAACCAGGTGAAGGACGCCTACAACGCGCTCTCCGATCCCTCCACCTGGGCCACGCACTACAAGGGGAACATCGCCACGAACCTGGCGATCCTCGACTCGCTGGACATGGTGTGCGGCAACCAGCTCCTCGCCGGTGCGTCAGCAGTTGCCGGCCGCTACGACACGCTGGCGACCGTCCTCGTGGATGATCGGCTCTACGTCCGGACCGACAAGACGACCTGCGCCACGTACCTCGGCGTCGAGGCGAACGCGGTCGGCGTCACCAACGACGACTGCGGTGGGCGAACCCCGCTCTACAACACCATTGACGTCACCTACTCGGCGCTCGCCATCGGCCAGTTCTCGGGTGTGACCAACGGATTCACCTCCGACTCGGAGGGGAACCCGAACGCGACCACCTTCCCCTTCCTCGGCGCTCCGAACTGACCGTGGGACGCTCGCTCTCCATCGCCGTCCTCCTCGCCGCGCTGGCCTGCAACCGCGGGCCGGCGCCGGTGGTGGATCGTGGCCCGGTGACGACGGACGGGCTCCTCGCTCGTTCGAACCTGGATGCGATGATCGCCGGTCACGAGGGGAGCGTTCGTCGTGAGCCGGGGTGGGGCAGCGCCCGACTCTCGGTGGTGACGCTGCTCCTCGCCCGGGGATCGACCTACGGCCGCGTCGAGGATCTCGAGTCCGCCGAGCGCGTCGCCGAGGAGGGCGTCCGCTCGGCGCCGCGGAGCCCGGAGGCCTGGCTCGCTCGCGCCTCGGCCCGTGCCGCCCTGCATCGGTTCCTGGACGCGAGCGCCGACCTCGAGCGGGCGGAGGCCTTCGGGGCGGAGCCCGACGCCGTCCGAGCGCAGCGCGGGGCGATCGCTCTTGCCCGTGGCGACCTGGCGACCGCGCTCGATCTCGCCCGTGCGCGCGCCGCCCGGGAGCCGGGCATGGCCACCTCCAGCGCGCTGGCCGTCGTCCTGGCCGAGTCTGGTGAAGCGACTGCAGCGGAGCGCGAGCTGGCGCGGGCTCTCGCGGCGTACCGGGACACGAGTCCCTTCCCGGTGGCCTTCGTCGAGTTCCGTCAGGGGCTGCTGGCCGAGCGGACCGGGGAGCTCGCGCGCGCGGCGGACCGCTATCGCGCCGTGCTCCGCCGTCTTCCGGGGCATGCGCAGGCGGCAGTCCACCTCGCCTCGGTGGAGATGGCCCGGAGCGACCTCGGGGCGGCGAGCCTTGCGCTCGCGTCCGTGCTCCCCGAGGCGTCGGACCCGGAGATCGCCGCGACCCGCGCCGAGCTCGCTCGAAGGCTCGGTGACACCGCCGGGGCGACGCGCCAGCAGGCGGCGGCATGGGCCGGATATCTCGGGTTGCTGGACAAGCACCCCGATGCCTTCGCCGATCATGCGGCGCGGTTCTTCCTCGAGCGCGAGCCGCGGGCGGCCCTGCGCTGGGCGAGTCACAACTTCGAGGTCCGGCCGACGGCGGACGCCCTGGACCTCGCGCTCACTGCGGCGCTCCGGGCGGGCGACGCGTCTTCCGGGTGCCGGCTCGCGGGAGGCATCTCGACCGTCCAGGCGCCGACGCCGCGCCTGCAGGCGCTGGTGGAGGAGGCGCGAAGGTCCTGCCCGGCGACGGTGAGCCCGGCAGCGACGCTCTGATTCAGTGCTCCGGAGCGACGAAGATCGCGTCGGAGAGGACGGTTCTCTCGATGCGCGTCACCTTGCCGAAGCGGGCGAGGTAGTCCTCCCTGAGACCGGCCGTCTCGGGCGAGCGCTGGTAGGCCTCGATCGCCGCCGGTCCCTCGGCCCGGTAATGCATGACGTACCTCGACCAGCCGTCTTCTGCGCGTGCCTGGTCCTTCCACCGGGTCGCGCCGAGGAACCGCCCGACGCGGACCACCGCGGGGACGTGCTCCTCGGCCATCCACTGCGCCCAGGCCGCTTCCGCCTCCGGCGCGACCTCGACGGTCACCCGGTAGACCGCTCCGGCCCTGCCGCTCACATCCGCTCCGCGAGGTACTCGATGAGATCGATCTTGGTGACGATCCCCACGACCTGCTCGTGCTCCTTCACCACCGCCACGTTGTCCTGGGCGAACACCTCGCGGAGCCGGTTGAGCGTCGCCTCGGGGCTGACCACGCCCTGCAGCGGCGCGATCAGCGAGTCGATCGGATCGTGGAAGCCCTGCTTCTTCGAGACCAGGGCGTTGAGCAGGTCGTACTCGTGGATCATCCCCACCGCGGTGCCGTGCGCGTCGCGGACTGGCATCTGGCTGATGCCGTGCTTCCGCATCTGCTCGACCACCGCGTCGATCCGCTGGCCCTTCTCGGCGAACAGCACCGACTGCTTCCGGGTGCGGATGAGGTCCTTCACCTTGCCCGGCGACTTGTCGTCCACCGCGAAGCCGTTGTCCTTCATCCACTCGTCGTTGAAGAACTTGGTGATGTAGTTGTTGCCGGTGTCGGTGAGGATGACGGTCACCACCTTCCCCTTGCCGATCTCGCGGGCAATCTCGAGGGCGACGTGCACCGCCGAGCCGGAGCTGCCGCCGCCGAACAGCCCTTCTTCGCGCGCGAGCCTGCGGGCGGCGTTGAAGGACTGCTGGTCGTCGACCTGGCGGATCTCGTCGATGACCGAGAAGTCGAGCGCTTTGCACAGCATGTCTTCGCCGATGCCCTCGACCTTGTAGACGTGCGGCTCGGGAAGCTTCCCGGTCTGGAAGTAGCCCTGGTACACGCTGCCGACCGGATCGACGCCGATGTTCCGGATGGCCGGGTTCTTCTCCTTCAGGAACTTGCCCACGCCGGTCATCGTCCCGCCCGTTCCGAGGCCGGTGACGAAGGCGTCGAGCCGACCCTCGAGCTGCTCCCACAGCTCGGGAGCCGTGGACAGGTAGTGGGCCTCGCCGTTGTCGGGGTTGTGGTACTGGTTCAGATAGAAGCTGCCCGGCGTCTCGCGGGCGATGCGCTTCGCGGTCTCGTAGTAGCTCTGCGGCGAGTCGGCAGGCACGTTGGTCGGCGTGACCACCACCTGCGCACCGAGCGCCTTGAGCCGGTTGATCTTCTCCGCCGACATCTTGTCCGGCATGGTGAAGATGCAGCGGTAGCCCTTCACCGCCGCGGCCAGCGCCACGCCCATCCCGGTGTTGCCCGAGGTGTTCTCGACGATGACGCCCCCGGGCTTGAGCTTTCCCTCGCGCTCGCCCTTCTCGATGATGTGCAGCGCCATCCGGTCCTTGATCGACCCGCCGGGATTCAGGAACTCGCACTTGGCGTAGACGGTGGCGTCGTTCGGGCCCACCAGCTTGTTCAGACGGACGAGCGGGGTGTGGCCGATGGCGGAGAGAATGGTCGAGTGCACGTTCATGGCGAGTGCAGCTCATAGCACCAAGGCCCACCCCGGGTGGCGCCTGCTGCGGTCAGCCCGAAGGATGCTCGAGGAGCCAGCGCCGTAGCGCGGCGGGGTCCGCGACGAGCGGCTCGGCGCGTGACGGTCTGGCCAGCAGCTCGGCCAGCGCCGGCGGGACGGCGACAGGATGTCCCACCAGTGGCTCGACGATGGTCTCGAACTTCGCCGGGTGCGCGGTGGCGGCCACCGCCCACGTTCCGGTGCGCGCTCCTGACGCCTGGATCTGCTCCAACACCCAGACGCCGGCGGCGGTATGCGGGCAGAAGACCTGCCCGTGCCGGTGCTCGCCCTGCTGGATGGTGCGGGAAATGTGCTCGTCGGAGACCCACAGCGCTCGGACCCGTCGCCGGAGCACCAGAGCGTCGGGATAGGTCCAGGCCAGGCGCTCGAAGTTGCTGGGGTCGCCCACGTCCATCGCGTTCGCCAGCGTCGGCACGCTGGGCCGTGCCCGGTAGGTCCCGCCCTCGAAGAACTCCGAGAGGGTGCGGTTGGCGTTGGTCGCGAGGACGATCTCACCGATGGGCGCACCGAGCTCTCGCGCCCAGACCGCTGCGAGCGCGTTCCCCAGGTTCCCGGTGGGCACGACCAGGTTCAGGGTGCCCCCCGAGCTCCAGGCCGCGTGGACGTGGTAGGCCATCTGCGGCAGGAGGCGCCCGAGGCTGATGCTGTTGGCCGAGGTGAGGCGGAGCGGGGCGAGCTCCGGATCGGCGAACGCCGCCTTCACCATCCGCTGGCAGTCGTCGAAGGCCCCCGACACCCGGAGCGCGGTGACGTTCTCGCCGAAGGCGCCGAGCTGGTGCGCCTGCCGGAGCGAGACCCGACCATCGGGGTAGAGGAGCACCACCCGGACCCCCGGCATCCGGTGAAACGCCGCGGCCACCGCCGAGCCGGTGTCGCCCGAGGTCGCGACCAGCACCGTCCGCATCCCCCCGCCGGGCGGGTGGAGCCGGCGCACGCAGGCGGCGAGGAAGCGCGCCCCGTAGTCCTTGAAGGCCGCGGTCGGGCCGTGGAAGAGCTCGAGGACGAAGTCCCCCCGGTTCCGGAGCGGCACCAGCGGGGCCGGGAAGGTGAACGCCTCGTCCAGCATCGACGCGAGCGCGCTCTCCAGCCGGTCGCCGGCGAAGAAGGGCGCCAGCACCGCCTGCGCGGACGCGGCCAGGGAACCTCCCCGCGGACCCGGCACCGGACCGGGAAGCCGCTCCGGGACGAACAGCCCGCCATCAGGCGCGGTGCCTCCGAGCAGCGCGTCGGCGAGCGCCACGTTCGCCACCTGGCCCCGGGTGCTCCTGACCTTCACTGCACCACCCTCGCGCCCGGAGCGGCCACCGGGGAGATCCACACGTCGGAGGCGAGGGAGACGGATCGGAACGCCTGCTCCATCGCCGCGGCGATTCCTTCCGCCCGCTCGCTGGTGCACCAGGCGAAGACGCTCGGGCCTCCACCGGAGATGCTCGCCCCGAGGGCGCCGTGCTCCATCGCCGCGGCCTTCACCTGGGCGAAGCCGGGTACCAGAGGCGCGCGGAGCGGCTCGACCAGCACGTCCTTCAAGCCCGCGCGAATGGACTCGAGGTCGTTCCGGAAGCAGCCGGCGAGCACCAGGGCCAGATGGGCGCTCTGCTCGACGAAGCGGGGCAGCTCGAATGGCCGCTGCAGCACGGCGCGGGCGGTCCTGGTCTCGAGGACATGGTGCGGATGCACCAGGACGCAGGTGAGACCGTCGGGCACCGGGATCGGGACGAGGCGGTCGTGGGTGGCGAGCGCGAGGCCGCCCAGCAGCATCGGGCCCACGTTGTCGCCGTGCTCCGCGCCGCTCGCCGCGGACTCGCCGGCCATCGCGCAGGGGTAGAGGACGTCGATCGGCGCCGGCCGCTCGAGCAGCGCATTCGCCGCGACCAGGGCGGCGACGCACGAGGCCGCCGAGCCGCCCATCCCCGAGCCCAGCGGGATGCCCTTCTCGATCCGCACGGCGAACCCGTGCCCCAGCCCCAGACGGCTCCGGAGCGCCATGAGCGCCCGTCCGGCAGTGTTCCGCTCGGGCTCCAGCGGCAATCCGGTGACCACTCCCTCCACGCCGACGATGCGCACCTCCGGCGCATCCAGGCGCTCCACGGTGACCCGGTCCGCCGGCCCCGCGATGACGTGGCCGAGGATGTCGAAGCCCACACCCACGTTCCCCACGGACGCAGGTGCGACGGCGCTCGCGCGGGACGGCCGGTTCATGGCCAGGGGAGCCTAGTGCTACCCTTGCAGCCAATGCACAGCGAGCAGGCCCTGCGCGACCAGGTGGCCCTGGCCACCGGTCGTCCTCAGGACGGTGCCCCGATCCTCCAGCTGAAAGGTGACGCGAGCAACCGCTCCTACCTCCGGGTGGGGAGCTGGCCGGACAGCCACGTGGTGATGGTGATGCCGCCCGGGCCTCACAAGAGCGAGGAGGCCAGCAAGGGGGGTCCGCCGGAGGAGCTCCCATTCGTCAACGTCCACCGCTACCTCGACAGGCTCGGCGTCCGGGTCCCGCACATCCTCCGGTTCGACCCCCATGCGTCGATGATGGTCCTCGAGGATCTGGGCGACGTCACCTTCGAGCGGGCCCTCGACGGCGTGGCGCCGGAGGCGCTCTACGCCCCCGCGGTGGACCTGCTCGCCAGGATGCGCGCGGCCTCCGAGGCCCATCCAGACCCGGGCTGTCTCGCCTTCACCCGTTCCTTCGATCAGGAGCTCTACACCTGGGAGCTCCACCACTTCCGCGAGTACGGGCTCGAGGCCTGGAGCGGGAAGGTGCCGAGCGCCAGCGAGCGCGCCCGCCTCGAACGGGCCTTCGCCGGCATCGCCACTCGCCTCGCCGCCGCGCCGCGCGGCTTCACTCACCGCGACTACCAGAGCCGCAACCTCATGGTGACCCACGGCGAGCTGGTGCTCATCGACTTCCAGGACGCGCTGCAGGGTCCCTGGCAGTACGACCTGGTCGCTCTGCTGCGCGACAGCTACATCGAGCTGGAGCCCATGGTGGTCGAGGCGATGATCGATCGCTGGCTCGACGCGTACGGTCGCGCCTCTGGACGCGGCCTGGACCGCCGCCAGTTCCGCCGCTTCTTCGACCTGCTCACCGTGCAGCGGAAGCTGAAGGACGCGGCCCGCTTCGAGTACATCCACCGGGTGAAGAAGAACCCGAGCTTCCTGCCCTCGATCCCAGCGTCGCTGCGCTACGCACGGGCGGCGATGGAGCGGCTGGCGGACGACGCGGACGTGGTGGCACTGCGCGAGGTGGCGGTGCGCTACGTCCCCGAGCTGCGCTGATGGCGAAGGGCGCGCGAGCCTTCGTCCTCGCCGCCGGGCTGGGCACGCGCCTCCGCCCGATGACCGACACCTGGCCCAAGCCGGCCGTCCCGTTCCTCGGCGCGCCGCTGCTCCGACGCACCTTCGCGGTGCTCGCCCGGGCCGGCGTGGAGCGCGTGGCCCTCAACACCCACCACCTCCCGGAGGTGATGGAGCGAGTCGCGAGGGAGGAGGGGGCTCGGCGCGGCCTTGCGGTGACGACGGTGCACGAGCCGGTCATCCAGGGCACGGGCGGCGGGCTGCGCGGGCTGCAGCGCGCGCTCCCGGGGGACGAGCTGGTGGTCGGCTGGAACGGAGACATCCTCTTCGCGCCGGACCTCGCTCCGCTCCTCGAGGCGCACCGGGCTTCCGGAGCCGCGGCGACGATGGTCCTCCTCCCGATGCCGCCGGGGCGGAGCTACGGCATGGTGGAGGTGGACGCCTCCGGCCGCGTCTGGCGGATCGGCCGTCCGAGCCCGGCCCCGCTCCCCGGGTGCACGGCGTGGCACTTCAGCGGCGTGCACCTCCTGTCGCCCCGGGTGTTCGAGGCGATGGCCGCGGAGGGGCCCGAGGACATCAACCACGACGTCTACCCGCGGCTGTTCGGAGAGGGCGCGGTGCGCGGCGTGGTGGTGAACGCGCCGTGGTCCGACCTCGGCTCTCCGGCGACGTACCTCGAGGCGCAGGCCGACGTGCTCCTCGGCCGCGTTCCGGACCCGCTCGGGGCCGAGTCGCCGCTCGCCGGACGGACCGGGCAGGGGCCCCTCGTCGAGCCGGGCGCGCGGGTTCATCCGGGAGCCGACCTGTCGTCCGACGTCTTCGTCGCGACCGGCGTGGAGGTTCCCCCGGGCGCGCGGATTCGCCGCAGCGCGATGCTCGCGGGAGCCGTGGTCGGCGCGGGGGAGACGGTCGAGGGCGAGATCCGCTGGTCCGCCCGGGCGCTGTCGTCACGCTGACCGCCGTCCGGCGCCATCCCCGACCGCTCACCGCCCCGATCGACCGCTCACCGGTTCGCCTTGCCCGCCGGCCGGGACTTCGCTCCGATGCGTGCGGACCCTGGACGGGAGGTGCGCGATGCAGATGCCCATGCCGACGGACGACCACCGGAAGCTCCACCGCCTTGCAGGAACCTGGGTCGGCGAGGAGCGCCTCGAGCCCTCGCCCTGGGCGCCGGGCGGTGCCGCGGTCGGTCGCATCACCGCGCGCGTCGCGCTCGACGGGATGTTCGTCGTCTCGGACTACGTCGAGGAGAAGGACGGAAAGATCTCCTTTGGCGGCCACTCGGTCTTCGGCTGGGACCCGGCCTCGCGCACCGTCACCTGGTACTGGTTCGACACGATGGGAGCGAACCCGCCCGAGCCCGCGCGCGGCACCTGGGACGGCGAGACGCTCGCGCTCAGGGTCACCACCCCGAAGGCCGAGGGCCGCTACACCTACCGGTTCCACGGCGACGACAGGTACGACTTCAAGATCGAGAACTCCTTCGACGGCGGGAAGACCTTCGTGAAGTTCATGGAGGGGACGTATCGACGGAGTGCCGGCGCATCGGGGCGGTGACGCCGCCGTGACAATACGGACCTCCTGCGGTCCGTCAGTTGCCGGAGGACAGGGGCGGACCCACTGTCACCGTGGCAGCCGTGCTCCGTCTCGCCCACCTCAGCGACCTGCACCATCAGATCGACTGGGAGAAGCGGTCTCTCTGGAGCTCCGGGTGGCGCGGCGCTCCGGGACGCTTCGAGCTCCACGCGCTCGGCCGGCTTCGCCGCTTCGCGGGCGTCGAGCAGCGCATCGCCCGCCTGGTCGACCAGGTTCTCGCGTTGGCACCGGACCGGGTCATCGTCACCGGTGACCTGACCGCGCTGGGCGACGAGGACGAGCTCCGGCGCGCCCGGATGCTGCTCGATCCCTTCATCGCCGCGGGCCTCCTCGTCGTCATCCCCGGCAACCACGACCGATACACCGACGCGAGAGGGGGCGCCTTCGAGGTCGTGTTCCGGGATCTCCTGACCAGCGACCTGCCCGAGCTGGCCGACGAGCGCGGCTACCCCTTCGTCAAGCTGGTGGGAGAACGCCACGTGCTGG
>DASXGF010000341.1:0-7309 GCA_036489275.1 Myxococcaceae bacterium
CGCCGGCTCCGCACCCTCACCGGCGACAGCGCCGGACCGGTCATGCCCGGCCCGGTTACCCTCCGGGTCGAGGTGCTCCGCCGCGGAGGGACACAGAGCAACCTCCAGGCGACGCTCCTCCAGAAGGACGAGCCGCTGGCCGTCGCCAGCGGCGTGTACTCCGCCTCGCGAGACGTCCATCCGCCCGAGCTGGTCCGTGAGCCGCCGGAGCGCGCCGACTGGGACCAGCTCCGGGATCTCCCCCTCGAGCCTCCCGCTGGACCGCCGTTCGGACGCGCGTACGAGTACCGCTCGGCGGGGCCGATGCCCTTCGCCGGCGGCAAGGAGGCGTGGACCGCCGGGTACATCCGGGAGCAGGCCGTGCCCAGGCGGCGAGACGCGGCGAGCATGGTCGGGCTCCTCGACGCCTGGTGGCCGACGCTCTGGTCCATCGATCGGCTCTATCGCCCGATGGCCACCATCAGCTTCGTCGGCCAGCTCCTCGTGGACCCCGGCCTGCTCGACCCGGCCGAGCGGCTCTTCCACAACGCGAGAATGGGCGCCCTCAGCGACGGCTTCTTCGTCGAGATGCGGGAGCTGTGGAGCGGCGACGTCTGCGTGGGGATGAACCAGCAGACCTACGTGGTGCTCGGCTAAACGCCGAAACCGCTTGTATCGACTCGTCCCTCGCTGGTCTTCGCGGCCGATCTCCTCGTCGCTCCTCCGTCACGTAGCGAGAGCTACGCTCCGTCGTCGCTCCTAGACCTCAGCCGCGAATCCGGCGCGATCATCCGGTCAATACAAGTGGTCTCGGCGTTAACGCGCGACGACGTGGCGGCACCACGATCCGCCGCTCGCCTCGACCGGAGCCCCGTCCACCCGGCGGAGCAACGCCCGGTGCTGCACCAGCGTGCCATCGGGCCCGGCGAGCGCGCAGGGCGCCAGCACCACCCGCCCGGGCCGCAGCTCGGGATGCGTCGCCGGGAACCGGTTCAGGTCCCCGTCCTGCGGGATGGGAACGAGCAACCCGCGCGGCGCCAGAGAGGCCGGGACGTACACGTCGAGGTAGCCCCCGATGATGACCGCCGGGCCTTCAGCGGCGAGGCGAGCAGCCTCGGCCCGCGGCATGGCGAGCGGGTCGGGCGGTCCCGCCGGCACGGCGATCGCGAGGAGCACGAGGGCCACGCCGAGCACCCACTGGCGCTGGACCCTTCCCCACGCCAGGACCGTCCCGAGGAGGCCGAGGACTGCAGCCGCGACGGCCCAGAACACCGGAAGGGCCAGGTATCGGGCGGCGAAGTCGTTCTCGCGGAAATAGCGGATCAGCGCGAGACCCGGTAGCACCGACGCGGCGAGCAGGAGGAGCGTGAGCTGATCGAGCCGCTCCTCCCGCGAGCGCCGGCGCAGGCCGAGGGTCGCCGCGCCGACCAGCCACGGCCAGAGCCCACCGCTCCCGGCGAAGGCCCCCAGCGCGCCGCCGACGTTGGCGAGCAGATGCCCGCGGTCGAGACGCAGAGGGGTGATGAACGCCGCCCCGAAGGTCCGGACGCAGAAGGCGTTGTGCCAGCGGTGCAGGGCTGCCTCGAGCCCCACCGCGGCGCCCAGCGCGCCGAGGAGGGGAAGGGCAGCGCGGGGTCGCGTCCGTGCGCGGGCGACCTCGACGGCAGCCAGGACCAGCGCCATCCCGAGGCTCGCGGTGTTCATCCAGGCGGCGAGTGAGCTCAGGACCGTGAAGCCACCGAGCGCGAGCACGCGTCGTCCTCGCGTCGGGGCCGTGAGCGCGCCGCGGCACGCCCACCACGCCCAGCACAGCGCCACCACCTGGAAGAGGTAGGGCTGTCCCGCCTGGAGGAAGGTCCAGGCGACGGTGTGCGAGACCAGGAAGGGGACGATCAGCACGAGGACCGCCAGCGCCGGGCTGCCGAGGATGGCGGAGAGCGGAATCGCGGCGGAGCACAGCCCGAGCACCGACATCACGTGGAAGGCCTCTGGCGTCTGGAGATTCAGTGCCCGCCCGAGGAGGAAGGGCCAGGTCCCGAACCGGTCCTGCCGCGGGTAGAAGAGCGTGAAGGCGCCCTCCCCCATGCCCTGCATCAGGAGGATGGGGACCGCGCAGTCCGAGTTGTAGAACGCCGTGGGTCCGAGCCCTCGCCCGAGCCGCACCCCGCACCACACCAGCGCCAGGGCGGCGGCCCACGGCTCGAACCGCTCCCACCGCCGTGTCGAGTCAGCGCGCTCCAAGGATCCGGAACCTGAGTCCAGTCCGGCGTGTGTTCGCAACGACCGCCACCGCGTAGGAACAACGACTCGCGGATCTCGCTCCTAGCCCGGGGTCGCGTCGAGGAGGGGCATGGAGAGCTGCCCCGGGGCGGTTGCGACCGGGAGCCGCAGCGCACTCGCCCGGTAGACCTGGATGTTCACCACGTTCGACACCCGCTCCACCCGTCCCTCGGCGTACAGGAAGGCCGAGGCGAGCAGCACCCCGCGGTCCCGCTCGAAGATCTCCGGAGGCACCACGAGATTCGAGATGCCGGTCTCGTCCTCGAGCGAGAGGAACGCTACCCCCTTCGCGGTCGGTGGCCGCTGCCGGCAGATGACCAGCCCCGCGACGCGGACCCGGGCCTTCGCCGGCGCCTGCTGGAGTCCGGCTGCGGTGAGCACCCGGCGCCGGTCGAGGAACGGCCGCATCAATGCCAGCGGATGGCGTCCGAGCGACAGCCCGGTGGTGCGGTAGTCCTCGGCCACCCGCTCGACCTCGCCCAGCGGCCGCCCCGGCGCGGTCGAGCGGTCCATCGGCATCCCGCGGAACAGGTCGTCGTCGACGGAGGGCCCGAGCGCCTGCACCTCCCACATCGCCTGCCGCCGGCTGCCGCACAGCCCGTCGAGCGCGCCCGCTCGCGCGAGCCGCTCCAGCGCGTGGCGGGGAATGCGCACCCGGCGGGCCAGATCGCCCAGGTCGCCGAACCCACCCGTCCCGCGGGCCTCCACCAGCGCGCGGGCGTGGGCCTCTTGCAGCCCCTTCACCTCGCGCAGCCCGACGCGCATGGCGCCGTCCTCGAGCGTGGCGTCCCAGTCGGAGTGCCGCACGTCGATGGGCCGCACCACCACCCCGTGCCGCTTCGCGTCCTCGACGATGGTGTGCGGGGCGTAGAAGCCCATCGGCTGGCTGTTGAGCAGCGCCGCGGCGAAGGCCGCCGGGTGGTAGCACTTCACGTAGGCGCTGGCGTAGGCGATGAGGGCGAAGGACGCCGAGTGGGACTCGGGGAAGCCGTAGTGGCTGAACCCCTTGAACTGCTCGAAGCATCTCTCGGCGTACTCGCGGCCGTAGCCCCGGCCCACGCATCCGTTCACGAAGCGCTCGCGCCAGGGCACCAGCAGCACCTCGGCCCGCTTGTGGCTCAGCGCCCGCCGGAGCGCGTCCGCCTCTCCCTGGTTGAATCCCGCCGCGGTGACGGCGAGCCGCATCGCCTGCTCCTGGAACAGCGGCACGCCCAGCGTCTTCTCGAGAATCCGCTTCACCTCGTCCGAGGGATAGGTCACCTCCTCCAGCCCCTCGCGGCGACGGAGGAAGGGGTGGACCATGTCCCCGAGGATGGGACCAGGCCGGATGAGGGCAATCTCGATGGTGAGGTCGTAGAAGCTCTTCGGCTTCATCCGCGGCAGCAGATTCATCTGCGCCCGGCTCTCCACCTGGAACACGCCGATGGCGTCTGCCTCGCCGAGCATCCGGTACACCGCCGGGTCCTCGCTGGGGATGGTGGCCAGGTCGAGCCGGATGCCCTCGTGCTTCTCGACCAGGGCGAAGGACTTGCCGAGCACGGTCAGCATCCCGAGGCCCAGGAGGTCGACCTTGAAGATGCCGAGCGCGTTCAGGTCGTCCTTCTCCCACTGGACGACGGTGCGGTCCTTCATCGAGGCGTTCTCCACCGGCACCACCTCGGCCAGCTCCCCGTGGGTGATGACGAAGCCGCCCACGTGGATGGAGAGGTGGCGGGGGAAGCCCTCCAGCAGCTGGGCGAGCGCGAGCGTCCGCTGCACCCCGGGGTCCTCGGGGCGGAGGCCGGCCTCGGCCACGTGCCTGTCGGTGAGGGTGGTGGTTCCCGCCGACTCGGTGTGCTTGGCGAGCCGGTCCACCTGGTCCAGCGACAGCCCCAGCGCCTTGCCCACCTCGCGGATGGCGAGCCGCCCGCGGTAGCAGATGACCTCGCACACCATGCCGGCGCGATCGCGGCCGTGCTTGGCGTAGACGTACTGCAGCACCTCCTCGCGGCGCTCGTGCTCGAAGTCCACGTCGATGTCCGGGGGCTCGGGGCGCTCGAGGCTGAGAAAGCGCTCGAAGAGCAGCCCCATCCGCACCGGGTCGATGGAGGTGATGCGGAGCGCGTAGCAGACCGCGGAGTTGGCCGCGCTCCCCCGCCCCTGACAGAGGATGCCCTTCCCGATGGCGAAGTGGACGATGTCGTGGAGCGCGAGGAAGTAGCCAGCCACCTCCAGCTTCTCGATGAGCTGGAGCTCGTGGAGGATCTGCTGTCGGACCGGCTGGGGGACGCCGCCCGGGTAGCGAAAACGGAGCCCCTCCTCCACCAGGTGGGCGAGCCAGCTCTGCGTGGTGTGGCCCGGCGGCAGGTCCTCCTGAGGAAACTGGTAGCGGAGCGCGTCGAGCGAGAAGTGGCAGCTGTCGGCGATCTCCAGGGTGCGGCCCACCACCTC
Organism: Myxococcaceae bacterium; assembly: GCA_036489275.1. Classification (GTDB taxonomy): domain Bacteria; phylum Myxococcota; class Myxococcia; order Myxococcales; family Myxococcaceae; genus RPRB01. Next base: position 4,690 of record DASXGF010000341.1, read on the forward strand.
GGGCGCGTCCGACCAGAGGCGGAGCATCTCCCCCGGTCCCTTCAGCGTCCGCTCGGCGTTGGGGAACAGCTTCCGTCCGGCGCGGGCCACCTGGGTCTGGTGGCGGATGGCGGCGAGCACGTCTTGCAGCGGCTGGCGGTCACGGGCGTGGGTGTGCACGTCGCTGTGCGCGCAGAGGGGCAGCTCGAGCGTCCGCGCCAGCGCCCGGGCCCGCTCCCAGCGCGCGTCGTCCCCGGCGGAGAGCGTGCGGCAGGCTCCGACGTAGAAGCGCCCCGGAAAGGCCTCGGCGAGCGGCGCCACCCGCTCGGGCTCGTCGGGAAACGGCAGGAGCGCGAGGAGACCTGCGCTGCGCTCGGCCAGCGCCCGCCAGCCGATGCCCGCCTCGCCCTTCGGATGGGCCAGGCGGCTTCGAGACAGCACCTGGCAGAGGTGCCGGTAGCCGTCGGCATCCTGCACGTGGACCACCACCGGGGGCGCGTCGGTCAGCGTCACCCGGGCGCCGTGGAGGAGCTTCAATCCCGCCTCGCGCGCCGCGAGGTGGGCCTTCACCGAGCCGTACAGCCCGTCGCCGTCGGTCAGGGCCAGCCCGGAGAGCCCGAGCTGGACCGCCTGGAACACCAGCTCCTCGGGGTGGGAGGCCCCCTCGAGGAACGAGTAGTTGGAGCGGCAGACCAGCTCGGCGTACACGCCGTGACGCTACTGCTCATCCGTTCAGATGGCCAGGCCCACCGGATGCCACTCCGCCTGGGCCGCCCGCGGAAGCCACACGAACGCCCAGCGGGCGGGCTCGGCCCGGGCGCACGCGCGCAGCAGCTCGAAGGCCCGGGCGACGAGGAACGTCTCGCACCGAATGCCGAACTGTGCGGCGGCGAGCTGCGCCTGGACGAGCGGGAGGGTCGGCAGGTGCACCCGCACGGTGAGCATCGACCGGGGGGCGCAGCTGGGACGGGCCCAGCGCTGCAGGCGTGGCTCGCCCGACTCCGCGCCGCGCACCAGGAGGTCGGGCAACGGGCACCGGAGCAACCGGGAGCCGATCAGCAGCGCGCGCGCCTCGATGGGAACCAGGGCGAGCCGGAGCTGCAGCCCGGACGGCTCGCCGAAGGCCCTCGGGAGGCTACCGGTCACGGGTCCGGGCAGCTCGTCCACGCATGCGCTGAGCATTCCCACCGTCGGACACCTCTCGAGGAGACAATCCCCCTCCCGAGGTGCCATTGCCGCGACCGGTCGCCGCCCGTCACCGCGGGACGGCTACTGGGTGCTCGTCGGCGCCGCGGCGGTCGCCGTACTGCCCGAGGTGGTGGTGTTGGTGGTGGCCGTGCTGCCGCCGGCGGGCGCTGCGCTCGAGCCGCCGCTTCCCGCCGCCGGGGGCGAGGACCCCGTGTCCACGCGGTACACACCCGAGGTGTCCAGGGGCGCTGCTCCCGGGACCCGGTAGGTGCCGAAGAGCCGCGCGGCCGCCGCTGCCAGGGGGTCGAAGGTGAGCCCTCCACCCGAGGCGGTCGCGCCGCCCGTCGTGGCGGTTCCGCTCCCGGTGGTCTGGGACCCGGTTCCCGACGTGCCGTTGGTTCCGCTTCCCGGCGTGCCCGGAGCCTGCGCCTGGGCCGCGCCGGCCCAGAGCATCGCGCCGACGATCCACGTGCCTACCGTGCGTGCTCCCATGCGACGCCTCCTCAGGGTCCGGCGGGAAAGCCGCGCCGCTGCGTCTTCCAATCTTCCCACTGACTGAACCCCTGCATCTGCTCCACGAGCTTCGTCTTCACCAGCAGCGCGTCCACCTGCTCCCGCGTCTGTCGCTTCGGCAACGGTGCGGGAGAGCTGGCCAGACTCCAGACCAACGTCGCGGCGAGCCCGGCATTGCGCTTCGCCTCCTTGGCGTTGACCCGATCCGGGACGTCGGACTCAGCGTGGTAGTCCGGCAGGTAGGGCGCCGGGTCCTGGTCCGCCACGAAATTGGGAACGCCGGACAGGAGGAAGTCGAAGTTGTCGGTTCCGTCGATTCCGTCGAGGGCGTGCGCCGAGGGGCCCATGCCGGAGTAGATGGAGAGGGCCTTCGCGAGAATGGGACGGAGCTCGGGGCGGCCATTGACGTAGAAGCCGCGGGTCCGGCCCGAGCCGACGTCGAAGATGACGACCCCGGCGTACCGGTCGAGCTCGGCCCTGTGCCGCTCGACGTAGCCGGCCGAGCCCCACAGCCCCTGCTCCTCTCCGCCGAAGAGCACGAAGCGCACGGTCCGCCGCGGCTGGAGACCGAGCTCCTTGAACGCGCGGGCGACGTCCACGACCAGGGCGGCGTTCACGCCGTTGTCCTCGGCGCCCGTGCCGAGCGCCCAGCTGTCGAGGTGCGCGCCGAGGAGCACGACCTCCTCCGGCTTCTCCTTCCCCCGGATCTCCGCCACCACGTTCTGGGCGTCGAACATCGGTCCGATGCGGTTCACCACGTCCAGCCGGACGCGGACCTCGGTGCGATCGGCGAGCCAGGCGAGCCGGTCTGCCTGCTCGCGGGAGACCAGCGCGACCGGCACCGTCCCTGGCGTGCGGCCGAAGACCATCGGGTGCTGGTAGAGCAGCCCGCGGGGCCGGGTCGACTGGATCACGAGGCCGCGGACCTGTGCCTGCGCCG
>DASXGF010000464.1:0-7278 GCA_036489275.1 Myxococcaceae bacterium
CGGAAGCGACCGGAGCTGGCCGGAGCACCACCTCTATGTCTGCGCCTCGGCTGCCGGAGAGCTCCGGCGCCATCTACTCCTCCGCGACTTCCTCCGAGCGAATCCTGGGCGGGCGGCCGCCTACGCCGCGATCAAGCAGAGCCTCGCCGCCCGGTACCGGGAGGACCGCGAGGGCTACACCCGCGGGAAGTCCGACCTGATCGCCTCGATGCTCGCCGACGCCGTGCGCACCCACCCGACCGGCTGAGCGGGCGGGCGCGTCACCTCACTTCTGCGTTGCGTCGAGCCACTCCGCCACGCCGCCGTGGTTCGAGCACGCGCCGGTGTGGTGCTGGGCGTAGCTGAGGCTGCCGTCCTTGCACTTGGCCGTCGGCGGGCCCTTCGCGCCGCCCGCGGGAGCCTTCGTGGTCGCCGAGGCGGCCGGCGCCGCGGCGGCGGTCGTCCCGGTGGGCGCCGCGGTGCTCGCCGGCGCACTGCTGGTCGCAGGCGGGGCGGCGGGCGCGGGAGCCGTGGCAGCCGCCGACGTCGAGCCCGATCCACCCACGCCCTTGTCCACTCCGCCGTGGCCGCTGCAGGCACCCTTCCCGCCATGGCTCTTCGTTCCGTCCTTGCAGGTGACCTCGGCCGTCGCGGAAGCACCCGCCGCCGCGGAGGTTCCCGACGCGGCGCTCGCGGCCGGAGCTGCCGCCGTGCTCGATGACGCCTCCGAGCTCGCCGCGGTGGAGTCCTTCGACTTCGAGGCCTTCTTCGGCTTCGACTCGGCCGCCGGCGCAGCACTCGCCGCGCTCGACGCGGTCTTGTCCACGCCGCCGTGGCCACTGCACGCGCCCTTCCCTGCGTGACTCTTCGTTCCGTCCTTGCAGGCGACCTCCGCGGCACCCGCGGCCGGAGCCGCCGCGGCGCTCGACGCCTCCGCGCTCGCGGCCGCGGAGTCCTTCGACTTCGAGGCCTTCTTCGGCTTGGACTCCGCCGCCGGGGCGGCCTCGGCCGCCGAGCTCGACGCGCTCGAGGCACTCTTGTCCACGCCGCCGTGGCCGCTGCACGCGCCCTTCCCTGCATGACTCTTCGTTCCGTCCTTGCAGGTGGCCTCCGCGGCGGCCTCGGCGGCGCTCGCCACGCGCGGCATCACCATCGCCAGCGCGACGAGCGCGACGGACGCGCGAACGATCCTGGCCAGCATCACCGGGCTCCCTTGGAGAGTCTCGACATCAGCAGCGCGAGCGCTCCGGCGCCGATCGCCTTCACCAGCTGCGGATTCTTCGCGTAGAAGCCCGACACCGCGTCGACGATGCCCGGGTTGACCGCCTTCGCCTTCTGCGCCATCTGCTCGACGACCTGTGGCGAGATCTGGCCGGCCTGCGCCGCGGTGACGTTGCCTCCGCCCTGGAGCACCCCCGCCAGCCCTCCGAGGCCGCCGATGCTCCCGAGCACGCTCCCCGCCGACGGACCGAGGCTGCTGATCACCTGATTGAGAACGGCCGCCTTCTGGTCCGGAGACGACTGCCCGAAGATCCCACCGAGCATCTGCTCGAAGGGCGGCGTCTGGTCGGAGTTGAAGACGTGCGTGAGCCCCTCGGTCAGCGCCCCCTGAGGCGCCGCGCCGGAGACCTTGTCGAACGCCGAGTGGATGTCTGCCTCGGAGGCCTTCCCCCCGAGAACGTTCTGAAGCACCTGGCCCAATCCGTCTGCCCAGCCCATGGCTTCCTCCTCCTGTCGAGGTCAGATCACGCTCCCACCTTTGGAAGCAGCGAGTGACAGATGCAACCTGGCTGATCCATCGTCGGTCGCCCAGGTATCCGCCTCCGGACGAATGACCTAGATCCCGGGCTCCTCCATGGCCGACTCGGTCCGAAAGCTCCGCCCCTTCGCGCTCGCCCGATGGCAGCTGGAGCGTGATCAGGAACGCATGCGGCGAATGCCGTTCCTCCTCGCCCGCAAGCTGTCGCGGATGGCGGCGTCGCCATTCGCCTTCTTGCGCGGCACCGCACCGCTCTTCTACCGGGTGCTCCGGAACGCGCCTCGCCTCGCGCGCGGGCCCGAGACGGACGGGATGCTCTGCGGGGACCTCCACCTCGAAAACTTCGGCGTCTATCGTCCGGACAGGCCCTCACCCACCGCGGATCGCGTCGTGTACGACCTGAACGACGTGGACGAGGCCTTCATCGGGCCTCTGCACCTGGATCTCTTGCGCGTCCTCACCAGCGTTCTGCTCGCCGCCCGAGGCTGGGGCTGCACGGCCGCCAATGGCCTTGAGCTCGCGGGCGCGCTGCTCGACGGGTACCAGCGCGCACGCGCCGGAGGGCGGGCCCTTCCCTTCCCCGGGCCGGTCACCGACCTGCTCGCGGTCGTCTCCGCCCGGAAGCGCCGGGCGCTGCTCGAGAAGCGCACGGTGGTGGTGGGACACCGGCGCAAGTTCCGGATCGGCGACAACTTCCTCAAGCTGCCGTCCTCCACGCGCTCGGCATGCGTGCACGCCTTCCGGCGGTTCGCCGCGGCCGAGGCGAAGGCCGCAGGTCATCCCCTCGAGCGGTTCGGGGTCCTCGACGTCGCCTTCCGCGTGGCGGGCACCGGCAGCCTCGGCACGTTCCGGGTGGCGGTCCTGGTCGAGGGCCACGGGACGCGCGACGGCGCATGGATGTTCGACATGAAGGCCATGGGCGAGTCCGCCGGGATGGCGTTCGCGACCGGCACCGTGGAGCCCGGCCCGGACCGCGTGGCGACCGCGCTCCGGACGCTCCTCCGCTACCCGCCGACGATGCTCGGCACGGTGCGGGTCCTCGGACGCGGGCTCCTGGTCCGCCGACTCACGCCCCAGGAGGACCGGCTGGACTGGACGACCCTTCCGCCCGGGCAGCGCATGCCGACGCTCACCTTCCTCGGCGGGCTGACCGCGGCCGCCCACCGCCGGGGAGCCCGGCGAAAGCTCCCGCCGTTCGACGAAGCCGACGCGCGGCTGGTCCTGCGCAACTCCGCGGAGCTGGCCGGGCTGCACGAGTCCGTCGCGCTCGCCCACGCCACCCTGCTCCGGCACCTCTGAAAACCCGACGGTGGGGGTCAGGGATGCATCCCGGCGCGGATCACCAGCGCGCCCACCAGCGCGAGAGGTCCGAGCAGCAGCAGCCCGAGGATGACCCAGGCGACCGGCCTCGCGAAGTTGAAGGTCCAGCCGATGCCCCACCGCTTCGGGACCACCAGCCGGGGATCGGCCGGGTTCACGTAGAGAAGGCCTCGCCACCCGTCACCAGTTACCGGCGCCATCCGCGGCGCACGGGCAATCTGGACGAGGATGACCAGCACCATCGCCCCCGCCCCCACCAGCACCGGCGTCGGCCCCCAGATCGGCGCGAAGGCGGTGGGGAGCGCCATCCCGGCGAGCAGCCAGCGGATCGGCCCGAGCATCCGCCGCACCGACTCCGTCATCTCCGGTGGACCGGTCCGCGCCCCGCCGGCCACGATGCCGTCGAGGAGCAGGAGAATCCCTCCGAACAGCAGGAGCGGAAACCCCATCGCCACCGGCGTCCGCGGGAACCAGCCGTTGGGGCGGCCCTCCAGATTCCAGTGTACCGGCATCGGCGAGGGGAATCGGTCGGCGAACAGAGCGACCGCCACCCCCACGAGCACGAGGAGAAAGTACGGCCCAAAGGTGCGTAACCTCATCGACGTCCTCCGCGTATGACAGACACAAAATCATGGGCTACTTCGAATCGAGATCCGCAAAGTCGAGTCTTCCTTCGCCCGCCGAGGCCCTCCCGGGCCGGAGCGCGAAGATGCCGGTCCCCGCGAAGCACTTCGTGAATGGAGCGCCGCTCGTCGGCCCCTGGCCCGGCAAGGAACAGGCGCTGTTCGGCATGGGCTGCTTCTGGGGCGCCGAGCGCCTCTTCTGGCAGCTGCCTGGCGTCACCGTCACCGCCGTGGGCTACGCCGGCGGCCACACCCCCAACCCGACGTACCGGGAGGTCTGCTCCGGTCGCACTGGCCACGCCGAGGTGGTCCTGGTCGTCTTCGACCCCAAGGTGATCAGCTACGAGACGCTGCTCCGCAAGTTCTGGGAGGAGCACGACCCGACGCAGGGGATGCGCCAGGGCAACGACGCCGGCACCCAGTACCGGAGCGCCATCTACGTCTTCAACGAGGAGCAGCGCCGCACCGCCGAGGCCTCGCGCGAGGCGTACCAGAAGGTGCTCACCGCCTCGGGACACGGACGCATCACCACCGAGATCCGTGAGGCGCCCGAGTTCTTCTATGCCGAGGACTACCACCAGCAGTACCTCGCCAAGAATCCCGGCGGGTACTGCGGCCTCGAGGGCACCGGTGTGAGCTGCCCGGTCGGCCTCGTGAAGTCTGCGTAGAGGTCTCACCGGGAAAACCCCCGGAGCCGGTCCGGCGGAGCCCTCCCTGCTCCACCGGCCCGGCGTCCAGAGCGCCGTCACTTCCCGTTCTCCACCCGGGTCGTTCCGGCGAGGACACGGCCGAGCATGGCCGTGGCCAGTCCACCGCCGGCGCCGTCACCGCTCACCGCGATGTCCGGCACCAGCCTCACCCCGTGCTCGGCGAGCACCCCGGCGATCTGGATGGCGGTGAAGCCGTCCGGACCGACCGCCGCGATGCCCAGGCGGTAGGCGTCCGCCCTGGCCTCGCCGGTGGCGCGGGTCGCCGAGGCCTCGGCCTCGCCCCGGAGCTTCTGGGCATCGGCCTCGGCCTGGGCGCGGAAGCGGAGCGCCGCCGCCTCACCCTTGGCCTGTTCCGCCGCGGCCTGCGCCTGGCGCTCGGTGATGCGGACCATCTGCTCGCTCCGCACCACCTCGCCCTGCATGTTGGCCACCGCGGTCTCGCGCTCCAGCTCCTGGCGCTTCACCTGCGCCGCGCGCTGGATGTCGTAGGTGCGCTGCAGCTCGTCGGCGATCTTCCGGTCGGTCTGCGTCTTCATCAGCTCGGCCGGGGGAACGATGTCGCCGATCAGCGTGTCGATGCACTCCACGTCGTAGGCCTCGACCGCGGTCTTGATGTCCGCGTACGCCTCCTTCTGGCGCTGGCTGCGCGCCGAGAGGAACTCGAGCACCGTGACCTCCTGCGCCGAGTTCCGGAAGTAGTTGGCCACCGTGGGCTGGAGCACGTGGTCCACCAGGTTCTGCATCGACCCGACGCGGGAGATGACCCGCGGCGCCGCCTTCATCCCGATGTGGATGATCTGCGAGACGTCGAGGCTGAAGCTGAAGCCGTCCTTGCTCCGGACGGTGATCGGGCTCAGCCGCTCGTCGTAGTGGTGGGCCTCGGTACGCTGCGCCCAGTTGAGGACGATGTTGGTCGTGGGGACCAGCTCGACCTTCATCACCCGGGTGTTGACCGGGTGCTTCCCGGGAAGCAGCGGCTCGTTCCACACTCCTTTCCGTCCGCGCTCCACCAGGTCGCCGTGGGTGAAGTCGTCACCCGAGACGTCGAGGTGCTCGCGGCCAACGTAGCTGACCACCACGCCCACGTAGCCGATGGGGATCTCGGTCATGGGCACCAGCTCCACCTGCACCAGCCAGGGGTTGAGGTTCCACGAGCCCGAGAGGAGGACTTCCTCCTGGAGCCCGCGGCAGCCTCCCGCGTCCACGAACGCCTGGCCCCGCTGGAAGCTGTCGTGGCCGGACACCACCGGACCGGCCAGATCGCCGGGCGGGATGGGACGGCCGTCGAGCACCGTGACGATGCCGAGGCGATCCGACGGGAGCTGGAACACCCGGAGCTTCTCCGCGGCGAGCGCGTGCTGGCCGGCGTTGGCCGCAGTGATGACGGTGAAGAGCGCGGGGTTGATGCGGTACGCCCCGGCCTTCAACGTCGCCAGCTGCCGCCCCTTCTCACCGCCGCCCTGCAGGAAGGCGCGCGCATCCTGGAAGTCGGCGCAGGCCACCTCCCGCCCGAGCATGCGCTCGGAGGGGATGGGCTTTCCGTCGGCTGCCACGACCAGGCCGATCTCCCCGGGCCGGATGATGACCAGGGGAATCCGCTGGACGCGATACGCCCACCGCCACAGGCCGAAGTACCACCCCGGCGAGAGCAGCCGGGCCTGGTACCCCGCCTCTCCGTCCAGCGCGACGAGGCGTCCGGCGGGCAGAGCCCGTCCGTACCGCTTCACCACCAGACCGGAGGCGTTCTCCGGGATGACCCAGGTTCCGAGCAGCAGCACCACGAAACCGGCGCCAACCAGCGTGCCGCTCGCGATCCAGAGCCGATGCAGATCCAACCAGGCGAAGAGTTCCATGACGTTTCCACTCCTTTCCGGGTCAGGTGGATGTGCATCGGCCCTGCCACGCCGAAGTGGCCGGAAGCTGGGCGGGGTCGGAGCCGACCTCCAGAGGCGACCGTGATTGCATTGCTGTGCTGACCGTGTTCGATTCATGTTCGACATGGAGAGCGTGCGATGGCTCGGCGCGGGCGCGCCGGCGGTCTGGGAGGCGCTCTCGGCCCGCGGAATCACCCGGGCGGCCGCGGCGCCGGTGGCGGTGGTCCACGCCCGCCAGTGGTCCGAGGCGCCACGGCCTGCCGGGCCCTGGGTGTGGCTCTGTCCGGGGACGGTCTCCGCCGCGGACCGGAGGGCGGCGACACTCGCCGGCTGCTACGCGGTGGTGGAGGCGCGGGCGCCCGGCGCGGTGGAGCGGCTCGCCGAGCGCATCGGAGAGCTCTCGGAGCCCGGGCCGGTGCCGGTGCCGGATCCGGACGTGGTGGCAGAGAGCACCGCGACCCGGGCAGTGCTCCGCCAGGTGGCGCTGGCCGCGAGGACGTCGATGCCGGTGCTGCTGACCGGCGAGACCGGGACCGGCAAGGAGGTCGCCGCGCGGCTGCTGCATGCCTGGTCGGAGCGCTCCGGCCGCTTCGTCCCCATCAACTGCGCGGCGATTCCCAACGAGCTGATGGAGGGCGAGCTCTTCGGCTACGCCCGGGGCGCCTTCTCCGGCGCGGTGCACGGACACGAGGGCCTGGTGTCGGCGGCGAGCGGCGGGACGGTGTTCCTCGACGAGATCGACGACACGCCCCACGCTCTGCAAGTGAAGCTCTTGCGCGTGCTGGAAGACCGCGTGGTCAACCGGCTGGGCGAGAACGAGTGGCGCACGGTCGACTTCCGTCTCGTCGCGGCGACCAACCGCGACCTGCGCGAGCTGGTCGCGCAAGGCGGCTTTGGCGCCGACCTCTACGAGCGCCTCGCGGTCCTGCAGATCCAGCTTCCGCCCCTGCGCGAGCGCGTCGAGGACCTGCCGGCGCTCCTCGCGCATCTGATCGAGCGCTTCTACCGCGAGG
>DASXGF010000467.1:0-2254 GCA_036489275.1 Myxococcaceae bacterium
GGAGACGCTCGTCGAGGCTCCCCCGGGCCGGGAAGGAAGGCACCGAGGCGATCAGCGCCTGGGAACAGACGCGATCGGGAGTCGGCGGCAGCGCGTGCGGATCGATGGACACCGTGGGCTCGTCGAGCAGCTGCCGGAGTCTAGCGGGCGGCGCGGGACGGCACTGCCCCCACCGGCACCTCCCGGGCAGACCGACCAGGCTCCCCGATCCTTCGGGGACGTGGAAGAGCGCTCCAGAGACCGAGAGGATCGCCGGCTCGGGTCGGCGGGCCGGAGCTGCCTCGCGGTCAGTTCGCCTTCGCCAGCCGGTCGCGGTTGCCGAGGAAGCCCTGGACGCCGGAGGCGATGGCCCGTGCCACCTCCTCCTGGTAGCCGGGCGAGGAGAGGCGCTTCTCCTCCTCGGGGTTCGAGAGGAAGCCGGTCTCGACCAGGATGGCGGGCATCTTCGTGCCGAGGAGGACGTAGAAGAGTGCTTCCTTGGTGCCGAGGTCGCGAATCTTGGCGTCCTTGCTCCGCAGCGCGGACACCAGCCCCGACTGGACCTGGGTGGCGAGCCGGGCCGACTCCTCGGTGTTCGCCCGGGTGGCGAGGTCGGCGAGGAGGAACTGGAGGTCGCTCATCCCCTTCTCCGAGGTCGCGTTCTCGCGCGCTGCGAGGCGGATGGCAAAGCGGTCCGAGGCGAGGTTCAGGGTGTAGGTCTCGATGCCGCGGATGTGCCGCTGCGGCAGCGAGTTGCAGTGCACGGAGATGAAGAGGTCGCCTCGGCCCACGTTGGCCAGGCGGGTGCGCTCCTCGAGACGAACGAAGCGGTCGGTCTCGCGGGTGAGGACGACCTCGAGGCCCTGCTCGGTGAGGACGGTGCGGAGCTTCCTGGCGATGGCGAGGGCGACGTCCTTCTCCTTCGTGCCGTCGGCGCCGATGGTTCCGGTGTCGTGTCCGCCGTGGCCGGGATCGATGATCACCCGGCGCACCTTGAGGCCGAGCTGCTCGGCCAGGGTGACGTCGCTCGGGCTGCGCTTCTTGATTGCCCGGAGGCGCTCTCGCACCTGGGTGGGCGGGGCCAGGGCGAGGATGGCGCCGGCGTCGGTCGGGCCCGAGGGAGGGGCTGCCTCGGACGTGACCGGGGCCGTCCCGGCGACGGGCTTCCGGCGCTGGGGTTCGGGAGCTGCGGCGACGGTCGGGCGCTCCGCCGGACGATTCGCCGAGGCCGGAGGGGCGCCGTCCTCGTCGGAATCCGAGGTCGCCTCGGAGTTGGCATCCGTGTCGTCGGCCTTCGGGGTGGTGACCTGCTTCAGCCACTCGGGCGTCTCGACAGGGTGCGCGGGCGCCTGGCGGACGGTGAGGACCGCACGCGCCTCGGGGCGTGCGGGGGTGCGCGCGTCGGCCGGGCGAGCGGCAGCTGCACCGTGGCGGTCGGCCGCGGCATTCTCCCTGATCGTGGGAGTGGCGGTCCGTGACTCGTCGGGGGCCGCGTCCCGTGTCGAGGGGGTGCGCGCGTCGCTCGAGCCCTCACGGCGGGCAACGGCCTCGCCCTTCCCTGTCTTCTTCCCGGTGTCCTTCGGCTCGGGCGGAAGCGAGGCAGCGAGGGCCTTGAGGCGGGCGGTCTGGTCTCCCTTCGGAAGCTGCGCGGCGCGCTGGAGCACCTTGCGGGCTGCCTCGGGCTGGTCGCGCTCGAGGTACCCCCGGGCCAGAGCGAGCGCGGCATCGTCGGCGAGCGAGCTCCGCGGATGGCCCTCGAGCAGGGCCCGGTAGTCGTCCATGGACGCCGTGGCGTCCTCGGCGACGAGGCTGATCCGGCTCAGGTCCGACAGCATCTGGGCGGCGGTGAAGAGCGAGTCCGGGGCGCGACCGCTCTTCGGGTACTTCCTGGCGACCGTCTCGAACCGATGGGCGACGGTCAGCCAGCTGTCGCGGAACTTCCGGCGCTTCGGGTCCTTCTTCAGCGCGTAGTAGCTCTTCCGCGCGGCCTGGTACGCCTGCTCCGCCGGGTCGGGCGCGGCGAGCGCGGGGAGCGCGAAGACACCGAGGGCAAGGACCAGCAGGCGGGTGGGAGTCACGACTACACTCATGTGAACCCGAGCGGATCCCCTCGGCAAATTTTCGGTCGGCCGCTCGGTCGCGGGGTGTCGACGTCACACCGGCGATGCGGCCTGGCACCCGGGTGGTCGATGCCATCTCCCGCTACCCCCGAGATCGGGTCCGGCACGTCCGCATGTCCCTTGCTTCTCCCGGGGTTGCCCTGGTGCGTGGTGCT
>DASXGF010000484.1:0-1744 GCA_036489275.1 Myxococcaceae bacterium
GACGCACTGGAAGGCGAGCGGCGAGCGGATGGCCGAGCTGCTCGAGGAGTGGAAGGCCGCGCCGCACGCCGACCGGGCGGTCGAGGCCGTGCTGTGGAAGCGGCTGTCCGCGGCGCGCAACGCCTTCACCAAGCGGCGCAAATCCTACTTCGCGTCCCTGGAAGCTGAGCGGGAGTCGGTCCGGATCCACAAGGAGAAGCTGGTCGAGGAGGCCGAGGCCCTGCAGGACTCGACCGACTGGGGCCCCACCACGTCGGCCTATCGCGAGCTGATGCGGCAGTGGAAGGAGGCCGGCCGGGCCGGCCGGGATTCTGAGGCGGAACTGTGGAAGCGGTTCCGCGACGCCCAGGACAAGTTCTTCGCCGCCAGGACCGAGGTGTTCGCGGCCAAGGAAACCGAGCTCCGCTCGCACGCCGCGGTCAAGGAGCAGCTCCTCGCCGAGGCCCAGGCCCTGCTGCCGGTCACCGACCTGCGTACGGCCCGCGCGACGCTGCGCTCGATCCAGGAACGCTGGGAGCAAGCGGGCTCGGTCCCCCGCGACTCCCGCGAGCAGCTCGAATCCGGCCTGCGCCGCGTGGAAGAGGCGGTCCGCCGCGCGGAAGAAAACCAGTGGCGTAAGTCGAACCCCGAGGCCCTGGCCCGCGCCGAAGGCACGGTCAACCAGCTCCGCGCGGCGATCACGTCCCTGGAAGCCCAGCTAGCCCGCGCCCACGAGCGCGGCGACCAGTCCGCCATCGGCAAGGCCGAAGAAGCCCTCGAGGCCCGCCGCTCCTGGCTCGAAGAAGCCGAGCGCACCCTAGCGGAGTTCACGAGCTAACCCTGCATTGGCGGTCGATGGCCCATCGACCCCCCTCTTAGGCGGTCAATGGCCCATCGACCCCCTTCGGGCGCCGCGGCGGTGTGATACGCGGTGGCCAAGTGACGCGGGTGGCTCTCCCACCCCGAGGTAGGCGCGCTTTCGCCCGGGTAGGCGCTCCCTCCCGTTCGCCAAGCCCGGGGATGTGTTACGCGGTAGCTGAGGGAAGCGTGGGGCGCCGGTGGTGTGACGCCGCGTCGTTCGGTGCCCGCCGACGGGCGCCGACGTGACGCGGTGAACACCACCAAGCCCACGCGCGGTGCGGGTGGAGGGGTGTTGATGGCTGCGCGGTGCCGGTGGAGGGGCTAGTTTTGCATGCGGTAGACGTCGTAGACGCCGTCGACGCCGCGGACCGCCCGGAGGACGTCGCCGAGATGCTTCGGGTCGCCCATTTCGAAGCTGAAGCGGCTGATCGCTACCCGGTCCCTCGTGGTGGTCACCGACGCGGACAGGATGTTCACGTGCTGGTCGGACAGCACTCTCGTGACGTCAGAGAGCAAGCGGGTGCGGTCGAGCGCCTCGACCTGGATCGCGACGAGGAACACCGAGGCGTCGGACGGCGCCCAGTGCACCGTGACCATGCGCTCGCGCTGGGTCTGGGTGAGATGCTGCAGGTTCACGCAGTCCACGCGGTGCACGGAGACTCCGTGGCCGTGCGTGACGAAGCCCTGGATCTCGTCGCCGGGCACCGGTGTGCAGCACTTGGACAGCCGCACCCACACGTCGGTCGCGCCCTCGACCTCGACGCCCGAGTCGGTCGCCGTGTGCGTCGGCTGGCGGAGCACCTGCGGGATCGGTGTCACCTCGGCCAGGTCGTCCTGCTCGCCGGCGCCGCCGACCGCCCGGACCAGCTTGGCGACGACGGACTGGGCGCTGATCCGGCCCTCG
>DASXGF010000506.1:0-4690 GCA_036489275.1 Myxococcaceae bacterium
ACGTCCAGATCGACGGGATCCCCCGCTACGCCGTGGAGAAGGTCACCTTCCGGGCCGACCCGACACCCGAGCGCATTGCCCGCGGGAAGAAGCTGGCCACCGTCCTCTGCGCCGGCTGCCACATGGACCCGAGCACCCAGCGGCTCACCGGCAAGCTCATGGCCGACGCGCCGGAGGAGTTCGGCGTCCTGTACTCGGCCAACATCACGAAGCACTCCACGCGCGGGATCGGCACCTGGACCGATGCCGAGCTGGCGTACCTGCTTCGCACCGGCGTCAAGCGAGACGGCCAGTACACGCCGCCGTACATGGCCAAGCTGCCTCACACCTCCGACGAGGACCTTGCGTCGATCATCGCCTTCCTCCACTCGGACGACCCGATGGTCGAGGCCTCGGACAAGGTGGCGCCACCGACCCGGCCCTCGTTCCTCACCAAGCTCCTCTCCCACACGGTCTTCAAGAAGCTGCCCTATCCCGACAAGCCGATCATCGCGCCGCCGGCGAGCGACCGGGTGGCGTACGGCCGCTACCTGGTCTTCGGCCTCGAGTGCTACGCGTGCCACTCGGCGGACTTCAAGACGATGAACGTCGCCGAGCCGGAGAAGTCGGCCGGATACATGGGCGGCGGCAACATCCTCCTCGACCTGCGCCGCCAGCCGATCCGCTCGGCGAACCTCACCTCGGACGCGGAGACCGGCATCGGCCGCTGGTCGGAACGCGACTTCGTCACGGCCCTCCACGGCGGCTTCCGGCCTGACCGGACTCCCATCCGCTACCCGATGGAGCCGATCCCCGACCTGAGCGACGAGGAGGCCGGCGCGATCTATGCGTACCTCCGGACGGTTCCGCCCATCCGGAACGCCTTCGAGCGGAACCTTCCGCCGCCGCCTGCTCCGGCGACCGCCAGCGCAGCAACCAGGCCGAGCGCCGATGGGAAGCGCCTCTACGAACGCTATGGCTGCGTGGGCTGCCACGGCGAGGACGGCGTCGGAATCGCCGATCTCCGGAAGGCCACGGAGCACTACCCCACACGCGCAGCCCTCAAGGCCTGGATCCAGGACGCCCAGGACATCAAGCCCGGCACCCGGATGCCGTCCTGGAAGAACGTGATCCCGGAAGCGGACTACGACCCGCTCATCGACCACGTGCTCCAGCTCTGCAAGCAGCGGAGCTGAGGGCGGACCTTACACGGTCGTCCCGTCCTCGCGGTCGGCGCTCGAGCTGGGCGGACGCGGGCGGCGTCCCCGCCGCCGGTTCTTGGCGGTCGTCCCGCAGGTCTCCATCTCGCACCAGCGGCGGAGCCCGTTCCTGCTCCTGTCCACATAGACCCAGCCGCAGTCCTTTCCCCCGCAGACCCGCAGCCGCTCCGCTTCCGGGGACAGCAGGAGCTGAACCGCGTCCCAGACCACCGGCCACAGAGGCCCCTCGAGTGACGCGTCCATTCCCGACCAGCCGGCGCGCAGCTCCGCTGCGGCCGACGCACCGGGCTGGAGCACCAGATGCGGCAGTGCCTCGTGAAGAGACGGAGTGAGCCGCTCGAGCGCGGCTGCCACTCCGCGCCCCGAGACGAGCGCCACCACGGACCGGTGCAGCAGCCGCCGGAGCTCCCGGGAGCGCTCCAGTGCCCGCTCCGCCCCCGCCGGGTCGGATGCCGCCTGCTTCCGGAGCCGGGCTGCGACCGCGGTGCCGAGCACGCCGGCCTCGACAGCCCATTCCAGCACTCGCCCGTAGCTGGAGAGGCGGTCCACTGCGGGTCCGCTCGAGGGCCAGTCCGCGGTGTTCAGCAGATCCAGCGAGGGTCGCCCTCCGACGAACTTGAAGGGCAGCGTCGGCGCGAGGCGCGGCAGGGGTCGGGGGGTTTCCATGGTCCGGTACCTTACACCACTTTAAACGCCTTGACTGGTGTCAGCCACCTCGATAGCTTGACACCAGTTAGGCACATGTGAGCGGTGTCACCAGGAGGAAGCGATGAGCTCGCTGATCGCCCGGCTGTGGGAAGGCAGCACGCGCGCGTCCGACGCGCACCGGTATTTCGCGTACCTCCGCCAGACGGGCCTGGCGGACTACGCCGGGACCCCGGGAAACCGCGGCGTCCTGGCCCTGCGCAGCGTCGGGGTCGACCGGGCGGACTTCCTGCTCCTGACCCTCTGGGAGTCGGAGGCGGCCATCCGCGGATTCGCCGGAGAGCCCATCGAGCGGGCCCGCTTCTACCCCGAGGACGACGCCTTCCTCGTTCGGCGCCAGGAGACGGTCCGGCACTTCCAGGTCGTCCACGGAGGCCTGCCGTGAGCCGGCCCGCCCGCTCCGGGCTCATCGCGGCCTTCGCTTCGGTCTACCTGTTCTGGGGCGCGACCTTCCTCGGCATCCGCTGGGCGGTGGCGGACATCCCACCGCTCCTGACCATCGCCCTCCGCTGCCTGGCTGGCGGTGCGCTGCTCGTCGTCTGGCTCCGCGTCCGGGGGGAGTGGGTTCCCTCGTCGAGGCGCGGGTGGGCCACTGCGGCCGTGGCCGGCATTCTGCTCTTCCTCGGGTGCCACTCGGTGATGGCGTCCGTGGAGCAGCGGGTGAGCTCCGGTGAGACGGCCCTTCTCATGACTGCCATCCCGCTCTGGCTGGTGTTGCTCGACTCGCTGCGCAGGCGGACCGCACCTCCACCGCTCGTCGTGGTCGGTCTGCTGGTCGGCGCCGTCGGGGTGGGAGTCCTGACCGGCACCGCGGCCCTCTCCGGCGGACGGGCGGGCGATCGAATCGCCCTCGTCCTCTGCGCTCTGGCCTGGGCGGGAGGCTCCCTCGTCGCGCGGGATGGGGAGCGGCCTCCTTCGGCGGTGCAGGCCACCGCCATGCAGCTGCTGATCGGTGGGCTCGTCGTGGCCGTGGTGGGCGCGCTCTCGCCCGAGGGCGCACGCTGGGCGACCGCGCGACTGACCCCACGGGCCGGGGCCGCGCTGGTCTTCCTGGTGGTCTGCGGAACGGCCCTGGGCATGGCCTCGTACATGTGGCTGCTCCGCGTCGTCAGCCCGGCGGCGGCGGGCACCTACGGGTTCGTCAACCCGGTGATCGCCCTGCTCCTCGGCCGCGCGGTGGGAGACGACCAGCTCTCGCCCCGAACCCTGGTGGCTGCCGTGCTGGTGGTCGCAGCCGTGGTGCTCATCCAGCGCAGCGCGGCCCGGGGCGGACGGAGGGCCACGGCGGAGAGAGAGCTCGCACGCACCGCCACGCGCTCCCCGGCCCCGGATAGGTTCCCGGCGGCCGTCGCCCGAGGATGAGAGGTGGGCCGCGGCTCAGCGCTCAGTGTCCGCGGATGCGGCCCACGATCTCGTCCGCGACCGGCTTCGGCACCGCGGCGTAGTGGCTGAACTGCATCGTGTACGTCGCCCGGCCCTGCGTCCTGGACCGGAGATCCGTCGCGTACCCGAACATCGTCGCCAGCGGCACCTGCCCCTGGATGTGCTGCGCCCCGCTCTTCGGCTCCATGCCGACGATCTTTCCCCGCCGGGCGTTCAGGTCGCCGATGACGTCTCCCATGAACTCCTCGGGGGTCACCACCTCGATGGACATGATGGGCTCGAGCAGCACCGGACCGGCCTGCTGCGCCCCCTCGCGCAGGGCCATCGACCCGGCGATCCGGAACGACACCTCGTTCGAGTCCACGTCGTGGAAGCTCCCGTCGATGGCCTCCACCGCGACGTCCACCATCGGGTAACCCGCCAGCGGGCCGCTGCTCATCGACTCCTCGGCCCCCTGGAACGCCGCCTCCACGAACTCCTTTGGCACCTTCCCGCCCACGATGGAGCTCTTACTGCTGAACCCCTTCCCCGCGGCGTTCGGGGAGAGCCGGAGAAGGATGTCCCCGTACTGACCTCTTCCACCCGACTGGCGGATGTAGCGTCCCCGCGCCTCCACCGACTCGGTGATGGTCTCCCGGTAGGCCACCTGCGGCTTGCCGACGTTCGCCTCGACCTTGAACTCTCTCAGCAAGCGGTCGACGATGATCTCCAGATGCAGCTCGCCCATCCCGGCGATCAGCGTCTGTCCGCTCTCGGGATCCGTCCGCACCCGGAACGACGGGTCCTCCGTCGCCAGCTTCTGCAGTGACGTCCCGAGCTTGTCCTGATCGGCCTTGGTCTTCGGCTCGATGGCGATGTCGATGACCGGCTCGGGGAACTCCATCCGCTCCAGCACGATGGGGTTCTTCTCGTCGCAGAGCGTGTCGCCGGTCGTGGTGAGCTTCAGCCCCACGCAGGCCGCGATGTCGCCGGCCAGCACCTCGTCGATCTCGTCGCGCTTGTCGGCCCGCATCTGCACCAGCCGTCCGATGCGCTCCCGCTTGCCCTTCGCCGGGTTCCAGGCTGCCATCCCGCTCGCCAGCCGCCCCGAGTAGACCCGGATGAAGGTCAGCGTCCCCACGAAGGGGTCGGTCATGATCTTGAACGCCAGCGCGGAGAACGGCGCCGCGTCGTTCGTCTCGCGGGCGACGTCGGCCCCGGTCTTCGGGTCCTTCCCGTGCACGGGCGGGATGTCCAGAGGCGACGGCAGGAAATCCACCACCGCGTCCAGCAGCGGCTGGACCCCCTTGTGCTTGAACGCCGAGCCGCACAGCACCGGGAACAGCTTGCGGGCGATGCAGCCCTTCCGCACCGCGGCCAGCAGCTCGGCCTCCGACGGTTCCTTCCCGTCGAGGTACAGCGCC